>RFKJ01000255.1 GCA_003694325.1 Deltaproteobacteria bacterium | reverse complement strand
GGCCGGGGAAGGCTCTCGGGATCGCGGGGGGCCTTGTACCCCGCCCAGAGCCCCCGCAGGTCGACGTCGTGTCCGGCGACGACGAGGCGCGCGACCCCGTCGAGGAGCGACGCCATCCCGTCGCGCCCCCGCCGGTCGAGGTCGACGGCGACGTGGGGGCGCTCACCGAGGATCCGCCGGGTCAGGCGGGTGAGCACGTTGCCCGGCCCCACCTCGACGAAGCTGCGGACACCGGCCGCGTACATGGCCTCGATCATGTCGACGAAGCGGACCGGCTCGGCCACCGCCCGGGCCAGCGTCGTTCGAACCTCGTCGGGGTCCGAGGGGTAGGGAGTGCCGGTGGCGTTGCACCAGACCGTGGCCTTCGGTGCGGCCAGCTCGATCGTGTCGAGGAAGGACCGGAACGGCTCGGCGCAGGGCGAGACGAGCGGGCTGTGGAACCCGGTGGAGACGGACAGCCGCCGGCAGGTCATCGCCCGGGCGGTGAGGGCCGCCTCCGCCCGCTCGATGGCCTCGGTCGTCCCGGAGAGCACGACCTGGGTGGGGTGGTTGTGGTTGGCGATGACCGGGCCGCCCGCGTCGGCTTCGAGGAGTCCGGCCTCGGCGAGAGCCGCCCGGACATCGGCGAGGTCCGCGGCGACGGCGGTCATGGCGCCCGGGGTCTCCGACGCCTCGGCCATCAGCTCGCCGCGGCGTCGGGCGATGCGGAGCATGTCGGCGGCGGAGAAGCTGCCCGCGGCGTGCAGCGCCGTGACCTCGCCGTAGCTGTGCCCGGCCAGGTGCCGGGCCTCGAGACCGAGACTGCGAACCACCGCCAGCATGGCCAGGCTGGTGGCGCCGATGGCCGGCTGGGCCCACTCGGTCGCGGTCAGCCGGGCCTCCTGGGCGGCCAGGGTGTCGGCGTCGAAGGCGGTCGGCGGGAAGACGACGGTGTGCAGGCCCCGGTCGCCCAGCCCGACGTCGGCGGCGACGGACCAGGCATCCGCGGCGGCGTCGAGGTTCATGGTCACCGCCGCGCCCATGTCGAGGTACTGGCTGCCCTGCCCCGGGAACAGGAAGGCCACCGCCTCGGGACCGGTGCCGCCCTCGATCTTCCCGGTGCCGTAGTGGATGCCGTCGGGGGTGTGGAACGGTTCCCCCCGGCCGATCCGGTCGATCGACCGGCGGAGCGCCGCCCGGAGGGCCTCGATATCGCTGGCCACGATGGCCAGACGGTGGGGGCCGTCGAGGGACTCGTGGGCCGTGGACCACGCCGTCCACTGCAGGTCCTGCGCGCCGTCTGCCAGGGCCCGGGCCTTGTCGGCGAGGGCCTCGGCGCTGGGAGCGGTGAGCACCACCAGCTCGTGGTCCCAGGTGCGGAGCCGTCCCGCCCGGTGGGGGCCGACGTATTCCTGCACCGCGACGTGGAAGTTGCTGCCCCCGAACCCGAAGCTGCTGACGCCGGCGCGGCGGGGGTGGTCCGTGCCCCGCACCCAGGGACGGGCCCGGGTCGCGAGGTGGAAGGGCGAGGCCTCGAGGTTCAACCGCGGGTTGGGGCGGTCCACCTTGATCGTGGGAGGCAGGACCTTGTGATGCACCGCCATGACGGCCTTGAACAGACCGGCTGCGCCCGCGGCGGCCTTGGTGTGGCCGATCTGCGACTTGACGCTTCCCAGGGCACACCACTGGCGGTCGGGGCGACCGGCCTCGTCGAACACGGCCTGCAGCCCGGCGAACTCGGCGACGTCGCCGGCCTTGGTGCCGGTGCCGTGGGCCTCGATCAACTCGACCGTGGCGGGGCTGAATCCCGCCCGCTGGTACGCCCGGCGGATCGCCTTGGCCTGTCCTTCGGAAACCGGTGCATAGACCGACTTGCTGCGTCCATCCGAGGAGCTGCCCACCGCTTCGATGACGGCGTAGATCCGGTCGCCGTCGGCCTCGGCGTCCTCCAGGCGCTTGAGGGCCACCATCGCCAGCCCCTCGCCGAGCATGGTGCCGTCGGCCTGGTCACTGAACGGTCGGCAGTCGCCCGTCGGCGAGAGGGCCGGTGTCTTGCTGAAGCACATGTACATGAAGATCTCGTTCATCGTGTCGACCCCACCGGCGATCACGACGTCGGAGTCCCCGAGGTACAGCTCGTTGACCGCCATGTGCAGCGCCGACAGGGTGCTGGCGCAGGCGGCGTCGGTCACGCAGTTCGTTCCGCCGAGATCGAGGCGGTTGGCGATGCGTCCGGCCACGACGTTGCCGAGCAGTCCGGGGAAGGTCGCCTCCTGCCACGGCGTGTAGTGGTCGGCGATGTTCTGGGCGATCCGCTGGACTTCGCTCTCCGGCAGCCCGGCCTCCCGCAGGGCCTTGATCCAGACCGGACGCTGCAGGCGGCTGGTCATGGTCGACAGCAGCTCCTGGGCGCTGGTGACGCCCAGGATGCAGCTCATCCGGTCCTTGTCCATGTCGCGGAACCGGGTCCCCCAGGCATCGGCCAACACCTGTTCGGCGACCATCAGCGCCAGGAGCTGGGCGGTGTCGGTCGCCGGGATGATGGAGGGGGGGATCCCCCAGCCCAGGGCGTCGAAGTCGACCTTGGGCAGGAAGCCGCCGCGGCGGGCGTAGGTCTTGTCCTCGGCGGAGGGGTCGGGATCGTAGTAGTCCTCGATCAGCCAGTGACTGGGCGGAACGTCGGACAGCAGGTCGCGGCCGGCCAGGATGTCGTGCCAGAAGCCGCGGGCGTCGCTCGATCCCGGAAACAGTGCGCTGACACCCACGACGGCGATCGGCTGGTGGCCGACCCGACGACTGGATGGCCGGTGGGAACTCGAAGAGCCGGTGGAGTGGTCGGACATGGGCGGGACTCGGGTGGAGCAGGGTGGACGGTGCGTCGGGGGAGGGGTCTTCGCTGCCGGCGCGCCGCGGTGAGACGGATCAGGCCAGCGGGCGGGGTCGGAAGTCGAAGGCCTCGCGGGGGACGGGGACGCCACAGCTTCGAAGCTGCTGCGCCCGGGTGATGACGGCGGCTCCCTCCAGGAGGTTGCGGGCGATCTGGACGACGGACCGCTGCCCGGGCGGTTCCAGGAAGCTGCCGCGGACCCACTCGTTGAACGCGCCCATCGCCGGGCCGCACCAGATCTGGTAATCGGCGCGGCGGTCGGGCTGTCCGGCGATGGCCCACCGGGACGACTGGCCGAGGTAGGCCCGGAACACCAACGCCATCTTGTGGTGGGGGTCGGCCTCGGCCCTGGCCACCTGGTTCGGGTCGCGGTCCATCCACCACCGGCGGGTGCTCTCCCAGGCTTCGTCGATGGACTGGCGCAGGATCTCCCGCTCCAGGCGGGAGCGTTCGGCCTCGGGGATGGCTTCCAGGGACGGGTAGCTGCGGTACAGCTCGTACAGCCGGCGGGCGCGGACGCCGAACATCGTGCCGCGACGCAGCACCTGGACCTCGACGCCCATCTCGAACATGTCCGCGGCGGGGGCCATCACCACGTCGGCGATTCCCGCCTGGGCCAGCAGCGCCTTGCCCTCGGCGGACAGCCCGCTCTCGACGGCGCCCTGGTTGACCGAACCGGTCAGCACGTAGGCGGCACCCAGCGAGAAGGCGGCGGCGACGGCGGTCGGCGTCCCGAGACCTCCGGCGGCGCCGACCCGAATCGGGCGCGCGAACCCGTGGCGGGCGGCGAGTCGGTCCCGCATCGCGACGATGACGGGGAACAGGGCGGTCAGCGGGCGGTTGTCGGTGTGTCCACCACTGTCGGCCTCGACGGTGATGTCCTCGGCGACGGGGAGGTGCCGGGCGAGGCGGGCCTCGTCCGCCGTGAGCTGCCCGCTGGCGACCAGCCTGTCGAGCAGGTCCCCGGCGGGTGGGGCCAGGAACCGGGCGGCGACCTCGGGCCGGGAGACCTTGGCGAACACGTGGTTCCGACGATGGATCGAGCCGTCGGGAAGCTGGTGGACGCCGGTGAAGGCGTAGCGGACCAGCATCGGGGTGAGGTCCATGTAGGCCGCCGCGCTCACCCGGCGGACCCCGTGCCGGATGTAGATGTCGGCGACGCTCGCTTCGACGGCCGGTTCCGCCGGGGAGTGGATCAGGTTGCTGCCCCACACGGGACCCTCCCCGGCCCGACCGTCCCCGAGGGAGCGGCGCAGGGACGCGATCTCGGCTTCGACCCGCTCGGGCGACAGCCCGGCGGCGCCGAAGAAGCCCAGCATCCCGGCGCGACCGATCGCCTCGACGATGGCGGTGCTGGCGATGCCGTTGGCCATCGCCCCGGTCACGTAGGGGAAGCGGACGCCGTGGACCTCGCAGAAGCCGCGGTCCCCCAGCCACTCGGGGTAGAGCGCCGGCAGGGAGGCGAGGAGGGGCCACCCCCCGGTGCCATTGAGCCGTCCGGTGGCCTGCCCGCCCTGGCCGACGCCGATGGCGCCGCTGCGCGGGTCGTGGACGACGTGGGCCGGCGTGCGGATCTGGCGGGTCGTCGCGTGGATGCCGGCAGGATCGAAGGCCGGGGCCTGGGAGCCGGGGGTCCAGAAGGCGATGGGGTCCATGGGTTCCTGAAACGGCGAGCGCGTCGGGGGCGCGAGTCCCGGTGGGTTCGGCGGGTCGACCCCCAGGTGTAAGACAGGGGTCCGCCGAAAGTGTCACCGGTCGGTCATAGCTTGTCCGCATCTCCATCCTGGCCGGCGGGCAAGGGCGCCGATCGCGATGGATGGGACGAGGCGACGGCTCGGGTGGCCGCGCGCCACGAAGGTGGCGAGGTCCCTGGCCGGGCGGCCAGACGCGGTGGCCTCCCGGTGCGGTATATTCCGCGGATGCCGGCGCAACGCCCCCAACAAGCCCATCGCCGCCTCGATCCGGCGTGCCGACGCGGTGTCGGCCTGGTGGAGCTGATGGTGGCGATGACCCTGGTGGCCCTGGTGGCGACCGTCGCCATCCCGCGGATGCTGGAGCTTCGGCGCAAGGCCATGCGGGCCGAGCCGATGCCCAACCTGCGGAGCATCGGCGTGGCCGAGCGTGCCTGGTTCGCGGCGCAGGAACACTGGATCGCCGCGGGTCCCAATCCCGCGCTGCCGGTGGACGACCAGCCCCGGATGTTCGACCGCACCCGGGAGGACTGGAAACCGCTGGGTTGGTACCCGGAGAAGGAGGTGCGCTGCAGCTACCGGGCCGTCGTCCTCTACGGCGGAACCCGGGCCCGTGCCGACGCCTTCTGCGACCTCGACCACGACCAGCACCTGGCGATCATCCGATACGAGATCCCGTCGGACGACAGCCCCGGCACCTTCATCGACCTGTACCCCGAGCGCTACTGACCGTCGCTCGATCCGCCGCCGTCGTGCGGGGCGGCCGGGTTGCCCGGCTCGCCGTCGATGGGCACGCCGCACTCGGTGAGCAGGGTCCCCCGGGCCGAGAGCAGCAGCAGCGTCTCGTAGTCATCCATGTGAACCGCCTCCCCGATGGCCCGGCACAGGCGGTGCAGTTCGTCCGGACCAGGGGACGCGGTCCAGGAGGGGGAGGTGACCCCCACCCAGCCGCGGGCGAGGCGATGCAGCTCCCGCAGGGGGACGAGGTCCGCGACCTCCGGCGCGTAGTCGGTGTGGGGGGGGCGGGTGTTCTCCACCACCCGGGTCGCCACGACGAGCAGTGCCAGCAGGGCCACGCCGCCGGTCATCCTCACGATCCGGGCGAGCGAGATCCCCTCGGGCTTCTGGCGGGCCTTCTCCAGCTCCACCTCGGCGGCCTTGAGCAGGCTGTCGATGTGCATGGCCTCCGGGTCATCCGGCTCGCGCTCGAGCACCGAGTCGAGGAGGCTGCGCGCCTGGAGGAGGTCCCCCCGCTCGAGCTGGGCGCGGGCCATCAGGATCCACGGCAGGATGGGGGTCTCGCCGGTGGGACCCGTCCGGTACATGACGTCCCGGAGCATGGTGAGTCCGGAGCGGGCCCGGTCGGGGTCGCTGTCCCGGCAGGCGGCAAAGCGCGCGTATCCGAGCCACTCTTCGACCCCGGGACGGTCGGGGTCCTCCTCGAACGCCTCCTCGAGCAGGGGAAGGGCCTCCGCGGCCTTGCCGGCGCGAGCCAGGGCCACCCCGGCGACGAAGGGGTCGCGGGTGCTCCTCCCCGGGCCGCGAGATGCCTCGTGTCCTGCCGGGGCGGGGGCGTCGCGGGACCGGACGGTGGCCGAGTCGTCTTCGGCGGTCTCCTCGGTGGGCAGCGGGTCGTCCTCGGTAGCTGCCAGCGAGGCGGCGATCGGTTCGGCGTGGTCGGTGGGGGACGCGGTGTCCATGCTGGCGATGGGATCGATCACATCGGAGGGGTCCTCATCCTCGATGGCGCCTTCGTGCAGGTCGAGATCCCCGAGCTTCCAGGCCACCCACAGGGCCCCCAGGGCCGGACCCGGACGGGACGGGGCGTGGATCAGGCGGGTGTTTCCCGGGGCCAGGCCATCCAGCGTCTGCAGCCACCGCTGGATCTCGACGTCGCCGGTCAAGGTGTCGGGGTCGACCTTCAGCTCCGGCCAGCCCTCCAGGACCGGCTCGAGGTAGCGAAGCAGCTCGTGGGCAGCGCGGGCGCGGCCCACAGCGTCCACCAGGGCGCGCCGCGCATCGAAGATGCCGAACTCGGGGGGGCTCGCCTGCTCGTCGAACTCCCAGATCGCACCGCGGGCCTGCATGGCGGCGACCAACATGTCGGCGGCCAGCCGGGTACCGTCGAAGGGGATCTCGTCGGGGGGCGGTTCGCTCGAGACTCCGACCATCACGCCGGCCTGGACGTAGAAGGTCCAGCTCGATCCGTCGACGGCGACCCGCAATGCCCCGCTGTCGCCATAGAGCAACAGGTCGACGAGGGTTTCTTCGAGGCGGGGGAGGAAGCTGCTCATTGCGCCAGGGTTCCAGGCTCGCGCATTCTACGCGCATCGGCAGCGACGCTGGGGCCTGGGCAGGCGGAACGTGCCGGACCGAGCGTCAAGTCCTGTCTGGCGTGGGGTGCCGCCTGCGGAGCGCGGCCAGGCCGAGCAGGCCGACGAGCACCCCCCCGAGGGGCGCGGTCCCCGCCCGGCGTCCGGCGGTCGAGCATCCGTCCTTCGGCCCCTCCGCGCCGCCGTCCCCGGCCGAGCCGCCATCGCCGGCCAGGCCGCCATCGCCGGCCGAACCGCCGTCGCCGGCCGAACCTCCATCGCCGGCCGAACCTCCATCGCCGGCCGAACCGCCATCGCCGGCCGAACCGCCATCGCCGGCCGAACCGCCATCGCCGGCCGAACCGCCATCG
>RFKJ01000254.1 GCA_003694325.1 Deltaproteobacteria bacterium | reverse complement strand
GGGTGGGGAGGGGGTGAGGAATCATCAACCCGGGGTTCGTCGACCCGGTGTCCCGTTCGGCATGGTGTAAGCTTACAGGGGCGGCGATCCACTCCTGCCCGGCGCAGCACGGGATGCTGAGCGACGGCCTTTTCTGGAACCTGCTGTGCGGGTACTTCGTGCCCCCGGGGCTGGACAACCGGGCCCGGCGGCGGGCGCGCACGCTGGTGGGGGTGGCCGTGTCCCTGGCGGGGATCGCGTTGATCTTCGTGCTGGTGGGCCTGGTGAAGGAGCCGGGGCCGATGCTGCTGGGGCCGGCGGTCGCCCTGCTCGCCATGGCGCTGGCGCTGCCGGTGCTGCGGCGCTTCGGTCCGACCGCGGCGGCGCACGTCATCGCGGCCGGCACCTTTGCCTGCCTGGTCAACAACGTCGGTCTGTCGGGCGGCTATGCCAGCCCGATCTTCTACTGGTTCGTGGTCCTGCCCCCCATCGCCGGGTTGATCGGGGGCCTTCGGGTGGGGAGGCTCTGGACCGTCGTGGTGCTGGTGGTGATGGCCGGGCTGGTGACCCTCGACCGCCTGGGGTTGGGGCCACCGGTGCGGTTCGAGGCCGGGACGCCGGCGCTGGTGCTGTACCTGGACGTGCTGGGCATTCCCCTGTCCCTGGCCCTGACCGTCAGGGTCTTCCTCCGCCAGCAGGCGATCGCCGACGAGGAGACGCGGATCGCCATGGAGCGGCTGGAGGCCGAGGTCCGCGTCCGGGCCGAGGCCGAGCGCGCGGCGCGGATCGCGGACCGGGCCAAGAGCGAGTTCCTCTCGACCATGAGCCACGAGCTGCGCACCCCGATGAACGGCGTCATCGGCATGGCGACGATGCTCGAGACCACCGAGCTGACCGACGAGCAGCGCGAGTACCTCGAGACCCTGCAGCGGTCGGCCGAGGCGATGATGGCGCTCCTCGACGGGCTCATCGACTTCACCCGGTTCGAGGAGGGGGCGCTGGGGCTCGAGCGCCGGGAGTACTCGCTCCTGGGCCTGGTGGAGGAGCGGGCGCGGAGCCATGCGGGGGCCGCCGACCGCAAGGGCCTGGAGCTGGTGGTGGATCTCGACCCGGACCTGCCGGTCACGGTGGTGGGCGACGAGGCGCGCGTTCGCCAGGTGATCGACGCGCTGCTGGACAACGCGGTGAAGTTCACCGAGCAGGGGCGGGTGGTGTTGCGGATCGACGGCGAGCCGACCGGGATCCGCGTCACGGTGGAGGACACCGGCATCGGCATGGACGAGGCGCTCCAGGCCCGGGTGCTGCGACCGCTGGAGGTGGGTGACAGCTCGGTGCGACGTCGCCACGGCGGGGTCGGCATGGGCCTGGCGACGGTGGCCGTGCTGGTGCGGGCGATGGGCGGGGACATCGGGATCCGCTCGGCACCGGGACAGGGGACCGCCGTTTGGTTCACCATGGCACTGCAGGCCCGGTCGGGGACCCTCCGCGAGACGGTCCCGTCGCTGCACGGGCTGCGGGTCCTGGTGATGGACGACGACGATGCCTGCCGGGCCGCGGTGGCCCGCCAGCTCCGGGGCCTCGGCGCGGAGGTGATCGTGGCGGGAGATGGACCGGCAGCGGTGCAGGCCCTCCAGGACGCCGCCGGGAAAGGGGCCCCGGTACACGCCGGGTTGCTCGACCTGGAGATGCCCCAGCGCGGCGGGCTGGAGTTGAGCATCGCCCTGCGGGGGGACCCCGTGCTTGCATCGACCGCCCGCGTCCTCATGGTGCCGCCCGGCCGGCCGGTGACGGCGGCGGTGGCGGCCCGGGCGGGCGTGATGACCCAGGTCGAGAAGCCGGCGACGGGCCCGGCGCTGGCGAGTACCCTGGCGACCCTCGTCACCGGCGACGCCGGCTCCCCGCGATCGGCGGGGCGGGGCCAGGAGGCGTGACGACGCGACGGCGCGGGGCAGGCGCGGAACGCGCCCGTGGCGGACCCGAGCCGAAGCAGGCGAGGCGCCCCCACCAGGACTCGAACCTGGGACCGACGGCTTAGAAGGCCGTTGCTCTATCCACCTGAGCTATGGAGGCCGGGGGGAGACCTAACCGTCGGGTGGCCGCCGGGCCGGCGTGGCCCGCCCCGGTGACGGTCGATGTGGGCCCCGATCTCGTCGACGAGGAGGGGAACCACCCCGGGGGGCAGGCCGTGGCCCCAGCCGTCGATGAGCCGCAGCCGGGCGCCCCGGATGGCCCGGGCGGTGGCCTTGCCGCCGCGGACCGGGACGAGGGGATCGGCCGTGCCGTGGAGCACCAGCGTCGGCACGTCGAGCTGCCGGAGACGGGCGGTGCGGTCTCCGCTGGCCAGGATGGCGGCGAACTGGCGGACGAATCCATCGGGGTTGACCCCGCGGAGCCAGGACTCGCGGGCCACCGCGCGGATCCGGTCCTCGGCGATGTCGAAGGCCGGGCCGTTGACCTCGCGCATGAACCGGACCATGGCCTCCTCCGCTTCGTCCACCGTCCGCGCCGGTGCGGTGAGCAGCGCCCGGAGGGCGCGGGGACGGGGGAGGCTGACCCGCCGCCCGCCGGTGGTGCTCATCATGGTGGTGAGGCTGCGGACCCGGGCGGGGTGCTCGATGGCAACGTGCTGGGCGATCATGCCGCCCATGGAGACACCGACGACGTGGGCCCGGGCGATGCCCAGGTGATCGAGCAGGCCCACGGCGTCGGCCGCCATGTGCGAGAGGGTGTAGGGGGCCGACACCGGCAGGCCGAGCCACGCCCGGGGCAGCAGCCGGCCGATGTCGGGGCGGCCGAGGTGGTCGAGCCAGGTGGACCGGCCGACGTCGCGGTTGTCGAACCGGATGACCTGCAGGCCGCGGGCCGCCAGACCGTCGAGCAGCTCGGGCGGCCAGAGGATCATCTGGGCGCCGATGCCCATGATCATCAGCACGGGATCGCCGTCGCCGCGCGTGTCGTACTCCAGCTCGACCTCGCCTGCTGTTGCCCGGGGCATGCCGCCACCTCCGCCATCCGCGGCCAGGGTAGCGGGGCCGCGGTGGTTCGCCAGTGGCACGGGTCCCGGGCGCCCGGACCACCCGGGGGGAGGCCGTCCGTGGGCTGCGGACCGCGACGTGGAACTGCGGCGTGGAATTGTCGTGCATGTGGCCCGCGGGCCGTTGACGAAGCCGAGGCGCCCGCGTAGCTTGCCGCAATGCATCCCCGCCTCCGCCGGCTCCTGGACCTTGCGGCTGCCCTCGCGGCGGCGCTGTCCATGCTGGTGGGGCCGATGCTGGTGCAGGGCCATGAAGCTGTGGTGCACCACGTCCGCTGCGTCGAGCACGGCGAGCTGATCGAGCTGGCCGTCCACGGGCCGGATGTCCACCAGGACCACCACGTCCCGGTCGCGGTGCCCGGTCACGTCGACCGCCACGATTCGCACTGCACGATCGACCATGGCCTGTCGTCGGCACTCGGGGCGGCAAACCAGCCCCAGGTCGCCCAGGGGCCCGCCCTGACCGACTCCCCCGTGCTGCGGACCGCCGCGCCCCGGGGCCCGCCGGCCCTGTCCTACGCCCCCAAGACATCTCCGCCGTCCCGCGCCTGAAGCCGACGACCCGCGCCGCCGGGATGATCCCGGTGCGCGCCCGCCTTCACGCCTACCGGACGCAGGACCCATGCACACCACCCTGGCAGCCCTCGTGCTGCTCATGCCCCTCGTGGCGCGGGCCGACGAGCCCGCGGGGGGCGGCGCATCGAGCACCGCCTCCCCTTCCACGGACACTTCCACCGACACGCCCGACACGCCCGACACGCCCGACACGCCCGACACGCCGGACACGTCCAACACCGCGGC
>RFKJ01000253.1 GCA_003694325.1 Deltaproteobacteria bacterium | reverse complement strand
GGCCGGGGACAGCGCGCCGGCCTACGATCCCCTGGCCGCGCCGGACACCGAGGGGCTCTGGGCGGCGTGGGCCGAGAACCCGCCCCCCGGCTGGCAGGAGCGGGCGGCCGGGCTGCCGGATCCCTGAGCCGTCTCCGCGGGGGATACGATCCCCGGGTGCCTCGCCCCCTCCTCGCTCGCGGTGGTGCTGTCCTGCTGGGGCTGGCCGTCCTGGTGGTGCTGGAGCTCGGGTTGCGGGTCCTGGCGCCCCGGCCGGGGTCCCGCCTCGACCTGTACCCGCTGCACGGTGCCGACGGCGCCGTCGCCCTTGCGGAGTCCATCGACCTCGATGACTTCCTCGACCGGACCTGGACGGTGTTCCAGCGCGACCGCCTGTTGCTGTGGCGGGTGCGACCGATGCTGGCGCTCGAGGCCGGTGGGCCGGGGGTGGTGGCCGGCGCCGGGCCCTGGCGGCTCCACACGGACGCGTCGGGACGGCGGGTGGACCCCGATGGGCCCGGGGGCCCGCTGCGGGTGGTGGCGCTCGGGGACTCGTCGGTCTTCGGCTGGGGGGTGGACGACGACGAGGTGTTCGTGGGACGGCTCCCCGCGGACACGGTCAACCTCGCGGTCCCCGGGTACAGCGCCGTCCAGGGGCGGGTGCTGGCCGAGCAGGAGCTGGCGGCGCTCCACCCGGAAGTCCTCGTGCTCGGGTTCGGGGCCAACGACGGCCACCTCACTGGAATCCGCGACGAGGACGCCCTGGCTGCCCGGCGCGGCTCCTGGGGCCGGGTCCGCTACGCGGTGTCGGACCTGCAGGTGATCATCCGGCTGCGCGACCTGTTGCAGCCGGTGCGGCTGTGGATGGCGCGGGGAGCGCTCCGCCGAGGCGTGCTGGGTCCGCGGGTGGACCCGCTGTCCTATGCGGCGGCCCTGCGGCAGATCGCGGCGCTGGCGCCCGGCGCACGGGTGGTCCTGGTGGGGATCTGCGAGCGGGGCGAGTACCGGGACCAGCTCCGCCGGATCCAGCGCGAGTCGGGAGCGTCGCTGGTCACCTACGACGGCGAGACCCTCGACGGCTGCCACCCCGACCCGGCCGGCCACGCCGCCCTGGCCCGACGGATCGGGGCGCTGCTCCCCTGATGGGGGGCGCCGCCTCAGTGCGAGGGGGTGCTCTGCGACGGGCCGACCCACCGGGCCGTCAGCCAGACCTCGGACACGCCCGGCAACGGGCCGAGCTGCACGGTGTAGACGCCGGGATCCCCGAGGTCCACGGTGTAGGCGACGGGGCGCGGCTCGGGACAGGTGGCGACGGGCAGGGGATCGGGGATCTCGAGGGCGTCGCCGTCCAGGTCGAGCGACTGCAGCGCGTCGGGCCGGTCGAGGAGGAGGTCGACGACCCCGGGGGAGGCCAGCTTGAGCCGGATGAGAGCCGGCTGGCCGTCGATGAGCTGCACGACGTAGCTCTCGTCCACCTGGATCAGCGGGGCGCTGTCGAGGTCCGGTCCGGCGAGGACGAATGCGGCGTCGGCCGGGAGCCCGCACAGGCCCGGGTCGCCGGTGTCGGTGCCATCCTCGCCGCAGGCGGCGAGGGCTGCGACGAGGCCGGCCAGGAGCAGGTGACGATGGAGGGCCATGGGGCGTCCCCGGAGGAGCGTGGGTGCGGTGTACTGTTCCACGACTTTTCGGGACTCGCCGCAGGTTCTTCCCCCAGACTGCCGCGCATCCCGCGTCCGGGTCTGCGGGCGCCCGCCTCCCGGGCGCCCAGCAGGACGCGCTGCCTCAGAACCCGTAGGCGTCGTTGTCGGGGTCGAAGTCGGCGTCGGTGAGGGTGACGTGGGTGTCGAGGTCGCGGAACTCGTAGTGGGCGACCTTGCGCATGGCGCCGTCCTCGAAGTCCCAGCTCTCCAGCCGGTTGGGGAGCCCGGTCTCGTCGCTGATGCACATGTCGACCCGGTAGGCGTACAGGGCCGGGTCCTTGTCCTTGGGCAACTCGATCTTGAGGCAGTGGGACGGCTCGCCGTTGACCATCCGGGCGCCGAGATCGGTGAAGCTGGCCTGCAGGTCGGGGTTGGCCTCCACCCGGTCGGTCTGGGCGAGGATCAGGTCGACGACGTTGCCGATGTCGATCAACTCGATCCCGTTGCGGGACCCGCGCATCGCAAGGCGGCTGTCGGGTGCGATGTTCAGGGAGGGGATCAGGGCGCCGGGCGTGGGGTGGACCCGCATCTTGCCGTTGTTCCATCCCTGCCGGTAGATCAGCTCCCGGCCCTTGTAGACATCCCCGGTCCAGACCACGTAGATGTCCATCGGCTTGCGGAACTTGATGGCCATCTCCTGGGGATCGGCCTGCTGCCCGTCGACCCACTCGTGGCGGTACAGCGTGTAGGTGTACTGCTGCAGCGCCGCGGCGGTGCTGCGCATGCGCTCGAGGCGGGCGTGGAACTCCGGCGGGGTCTCGCCGGCGGAGGCCGAGGGGGAAGACGACAGCAGGACGGCGAGGCAGAGCAGCGAGGATGTCATGGGCGGGTTCCGAGGGGTGGGGGGCCGCGAGGGTCGGGCGAGGCGAGGGCGTGGTCGGGTGGAGACCGTCACGACGGACGGCGGTCGCCGGTCATCGTAGGACGGCGGTGGGACTTCCCGCGAGGGCCGGGGTCCCGCGCGGGCGGACGTCCGCATGTCGCCGTCCCGTCGGCCCGGCCCGTCGCCGTCATGGACACGGGAGGGGGGAGGGTCAGTCCCAGATCTGCTGTTGGGTCAGCATGATGAACTGCGAACGCGTCTCCCTGGGGATCACGGGCAGGAAACCGGTGAGCGGGTCGTAGTCGACGGAGACGACGACCTTGAGCACGTACCAGCCGTCGGACTCGTACCAGGTGCTGGTGACGGTGCAGTTGTCGTCGGTGCAGGGGACGCCGGCGGCCTCGAGGGCGAACCGGGCGTGGGCATCGGCGGCGGCCGTGATCTGGTCGCCGGTGGGGTTCGCGCCCTCCAGCACCCCCGAGCCGACGCGGCAGGCGTCGCGCGCCGCCCGGCTGACGACGTACTGGCGGGCCATCAGCATGCTCAGCTCGACGATGCCCAGCAGCACCGCGAGGAGCACCCCGACGGTGAGCGCGAACTCGACCGCGGCCACGCCGCGCCGCGCCCGGGGAAGGAGTCGCCGGGTCATGGCGCCGCCGCCCGCTGCCACTCCAGGCGCGCCACCTGGGTGGCCGTCATGGTCTTGGTGTCCACGAACAGGCCGATGAGGGGGTGGACCTGGCGCGATGCCTCGCAGACCAGGGTCCGCTCCGGCGGGTCGCCGACCGTGGACACCGTGACCACGCAGGTCGAGCAGTCATCGTTGTTCAACGAGTTCTCGAGCAGCACGTTCTTCATGGTGTCGGTGGCGACGGTGGCCAGCTCCTCGAGGTTGGCGTCATTCTCGCCGGGGTCGATGAGGGAGCCGGCACGGCAGCCGAGGTTGGTCGCGGCGTTGAGCGAGCTGGCCTGGAAGTAGACCCAGGCAAACTCCATGATCGCCGCCACGAGCGCCACCCAGATGGGCATGCACAGCGCGAATTCGACGGCATTGCTGCCGCCGCGCAGTCGGTGCCTCCGGAACGGTCGACTCTGGGACATGGTCACTCCACGATGGCCAGCGGCATCTCGGAAATGATCTGCCCGATGATGGTGGCCAGCTCGCTCGAGTGGTCCGCGAGGCGCCAGTACCCGTCCCCCTGGGGCACGCCCGGACCGAGCCCTTCGACCGGCACGCCCTCCTCGCCGGGCATCATCACGCTGTCCCGCTGGACCAGGGAGACCATCCAGGTGTTGACCTGCATGGAATTCCACAGGTCCTGGGTGGCGGCGATGCTCTCGCGGCGGATGTCGGCCTTGCTGCGGGGGACGGGGCCGACGTACTCGCGCCAGCGGGTCTCGACGTAGCCGTCGGCGGCCCGGAGGGTGCCCGACGCTGCCCCGAGATCGTTGGGCTTGCCGTCGGTGATGATGATCATCGCCCGGTACACGGCCCCGGAGGCGGCTTCCTCGAACATCTGCTTGGCCAGGAGGATCCCGGTGCTGTGGTCGGTGCCGGGCTCGTCGGTGTATTCCCGGGGCATGTCCGGGTAGCAGCCCCCCTCGGGGTCGGTGAAGTCGTTGCGGGAGCTGCGCGGCTTGAGGGCGCAGTCGATGCCGTCGTAGTGGTCGACATCGGTGCCCCCCTTGCTGGCGATGTTGAGCTTCTCCCAGTCGGCGCGCACGGCGGCGGCGTTGCCCCCGACGCTGATCTGGGTGAACGGCGTGTACTCCCAGGCGTACCGGTTGGTGAAGATCGTCATGCCGATCTCGTCCACCCCGCTGGCGCTGTCGGCGGCCATGTCGAGGGCCTGGAGCACGGCGTCCCGGGCGTCGGCGAACTTGTTCTCGTGCCACGAGCCGGTGATGTCGAGGACCAGGACGATCTGGAAGGACCGGGTCGCCGAGACGGCGGTGGCCTGCACGTTGAACGTGTCCTGGCCGAAGATGCGGGCCAGCAGGAAGGGGATGGCCGAGGCGTTGTCCTCGTCGCGGGCCACGGTGACCCGGACGGCGTTGGGCGCCGACGACCCGCCGGTGGTGAAGGTGGGGTCGGCGGCGGTGTCATCCCAGTGTCCGAACACGATGTCGACCACCGAGGGGGGCGCGCCGGCCACCTCGTTGAGGGCGATGATCTGCTCGGCGGCCTCGCGCGACCGGGCTTCGGATCCGGTCTGGCGGAGGGCGATCAGGGCGGCCTGGGAGGCGGCGTCGGCCACGTCCTGGCACTGCGCCTGGGCGTAGCGCATGTAGGCCACGTCGACGGAGAGCGCGCCGAAGCCCAGCAGCACGATGACGACGATCGCCAGCATGAGGCTGTAGTTTCCGCGGCGGCGGCCGGCGAGGCGGTCGGGTCTTCGGGCCGGGGGCATGTCCGCTCCTGCATGTCGAACCATGCGCCGTGCGCGTTCGAACGTGACGAATCCGGTCCGCGTGGAACCAGCCGGGGTTCGACGTGAGTCTATCGTAGCCCGGTCCCGTGACACGGTGCGACGGGTGTCAGGGAGGGGTCGCCGGCACCGGGGGTTGGTGCCTATGGTGGATCATCGCCTCCTCAGGAGGCGGCCCGGACAACCCCGCCTCCTCAGGAGGCGGCCCGGACAACCCCGCCTCCTCGGGAGGCGGCCCGGACAACCCCGCCTCCTCGGGAGGCGGAACCAGGAGGAGACATGCGCCACCCCAAGCTCGGAGCGGCCCTGCCGCTCATCCTCGCCGTCGGCTGCGAGTCGATCGACTCCACCACGGTGGGGACCGATTCCATCTACGCCGACTTCGCCGCGACCAGCGACGGCAGCCAGACCCACACCACCGCGGTGCTCCGGGTCGGCGGCGCCACCAGCAACACCTTCGTCAACCTCGAGGGCGACGATGTGCTCCGGGTCACCTCGGGGGACCAGACCCAGGAGATGACCGAGAGCTACGTCGGCGACGTCTACGTCTACTCCGCCGACTTCGACCTGGTCGAGGCCGACACGCCGTTCACCTTCAGCCTGGAGCGGTCGGTGGACGCCGGGGCCCCCGACAGCACCTGCACGCTGCCCGAGCCCCTCGACGTCACCAGCCCCGAACCCGACTCGGTCTTCAGCCGCAGCGCCGACGACCTGACGGTGAGCTGGGAGCCGAGCGGCGAGCAGGACCCGGTGCGGATCATCGTCCAGGGCGACTGCATCTGGCGCACCGAGATCGACGTGGACGGCGACCCCGGCACCACCGTGATCGCCGCCGGCACCATCGAGTCCATCAGCGAGGACGATCCCCAGGCCTGCGACGCGACCCTCACCATCCAGCGGCGCCGCAGCGGGGACCTCGACCCGGGCTTCGGCCAGGGAGGCACCATCTTCGGCATCCAGGAGCGCACCATCGGGTTCCGCACGGATCCCTGAGCCGCCGGGTCGTCGGCGGCATCGGGGCGCCGTCGGCGGGACGAGCGGCGCCTCAGCCGTGCTGCTCCTCCAGCCACTGCTCGACGGCCTGGTTGGTCGCCCGCAGGTTGGGCTTGATCGACTCGACCACGAACCGCTCCAGGGTCGGCGCGATCTTGCGGGCCACCGCGCCGGGCAGGAAGGTCAGCCGCTCGGGGTGGATGGTGAACTCGCCTTCCAGCTCGATGATGGTGATGTCGCCCTCGTCGATGTAGCGGTTGACCCCGTGGGCGGTCATCGCCCCGGACAGGAACGGCAGTTCGTGGCGCCACTCGGTCGTCCAGGCCTCGCCATCCCAGGTCGCGTGGTCGACCCACTGCAGGTAGTCGGGCTTGACGATGGGGCGAAGCAGCCCGGGGATCTCGCTGGCCGACGCCTTCCACCGCTTGACGTGGCGGTGGACGGGGCCGTCGATCTCCTTCTCGAGGACTTCGATGGCGTCGACGTTGGGGAGGTAGTCGATCAGCTCCTCGATGCGGTCGCGGATCGTCGGGTACACCAGGTCGCGGGGAAAGTCGATCTCGTCGGTGATGGTGAAGCGCATGTCCTCTCCACGGGGCGGCCCTGTAGCCCGCCGGGGAGGCCCGTGCGCCCCCTGGCAGCTCGCGGTCGCCCGGGTGCCGGTCGTGCCGGGTGACGACAACCCGGGGGGCCTCCGGGTTCATCGGTGTCCTGGGAGGAGGGCTGGCGACCCCGTGCGCCTGCGGCGCGCCGCCGCTTCGGCCGGCTGCGAAATCGCTTTCGCAGTTGCCTGGGACGCGCCGTCGTCGTAGTTGCTGCTCTTGCCCTGCCCGGCCCGCGCGTCCGCGGGGTGCTGGCGGGCCGTGGAGCCGGGAGCACGCCGATGAAGCGCATCGGGAAGATCAGGAAGCGCTGGTCGATGGACCAGCTCATCACCGGAATCGAGCTGCCCGAGTGGCTGTTGGTCCTCCAGGACAACGAGCTGAAGGTGGACCCGAGCTATGCCCACCGCGCCGCCTGGATCTCGGCCCTGTCGGTGCCGTCGACGGCGCTGGGCCGCATCGAGGACGCCCGCTTCGGCCGCCGCCTCGCCGCCATGGACATCGACCCGACCCCGATCTTCGTGCTGGGGCACTGGCGGAGCGGCACCACCCACCTGCACAACCTGCTGGGGCGGGTCCCGGCCCACACCTACCCGACGGTCTATCAGGTGGTGATGCCCGGCAACTTCCTGACCACGGGCAAGGTGGTGCCGGACCTCACCGGCCGGTTCATGGACGAGACCCGCAGCTACGACAACGTCCGGCAGGGCTGGCACGAGGCGGCCGAGGATGAGATCGCGCTGGCCAAGATGACCGGCCTGTCGCCCTACCTGTCGTTCATGTTCCCCGACCACGCCGCGCGCTACGAGAAGTACCTGGACTTCCTCGAAGCGACCCCGGACGAGCGCGCCCGGTGGAAGGACGCCTTCCGGTACTTCGTCAAGAAGATCATGCTGGCCACCGGTGGCAAGCGGGTGGTGGTGAAGTCCTGCACCCACACGGCCCGGATCCGCCTGTTGCTGGAGATGTTCCCCGACGCCCGGTTCCTGTTCATCCACCGCAACCCCTACGAGGTCTACCTGTCGACCCTGCACATGCGGTCGCACACCGACTGGGAGAACTTCTTCCACCTCCCCTACGAGAACTGGGAGGAGGAGCGGGCCCGCCAGACCCTCATCACCGGCCAGCGGATCTTCGAGCGCTACGTCGAGGACCGCCACCTCATCCCCGAGGAGAACCTCTACGAGATCGCCTACGCCGACCTCGTGGGCCAGGAGATGGAGGTCATGGCCGACATCTACGACCGGCTCCGGTTGCCCGGGTGGGACGCGGCACGGCCGGTGCTGCAGCGCTACGTCGATGGGCTCGCCGGGTACCAGCGCAACAAGCTCAAGAAGATCTCTCGCAAGGAGAAGCGCCAGGTCTACGAACACTGGCGGGTCGCCTTCGATGCCTTCGGCTATGACGCCGACTACCCGCCGGTGGAGCCGGTCCATGCCCGGACCCGGTTCGGCGGCGACCGGTCCATCCAGGACGCCGTGGAGGTCACCGCCGACGGTACCGCTCCCGGCGGCCCCTCCCTCCCGACGCAGCCCGACGCCGGCCCCAAGGAGACGCAGGCATGACCGACATGCGCGCCACCATCGAAGCCCAGCTCGACGAAGCCGGGCAGCAGTCCAAGCGCTACGTCCACCCCAAGCTTCTCAAGATGTTCGAGCTGGCCGGGATGAACGCCACCTTCGTGCGGGCGCAGGGGCAGTACCTCTGGGACAGCGAAGGAAACCGGTGGCTGGACTTCCTGACCGGCGGCGGCGTCTACCTCATCGGCCGCAACCACCCGGCGGTCCGCCAGGCGATCAAGGACGCGGTCGACCTGGACCTGCCCAACTGGACCATCGTCAACCCCAACCTGCTGTCGGGGCTGCTGGCGGGCCGGCTCATCGAGAAGGCCGGCGAGCACTACGGCAAGGCGGTGTTCACCAACACCGGCACCGAGTGTACCGAGGTCGCGGTGCGCTTCGCCCGCTACGTGACCCGGCGGCGGCGCTTCCTGTACCTGGAGGGCGCCTTCCACGGGCGCACCTACGCGGCGATCAGCATGTGCGGCAGCAAGGCGCTGCGCGAGGGGCAGGAGCCGCTGATGCCCACCTGCACCCCGATCAAGCCCAACGACATCCGGGCGTTGAAGCGCGAGCTGGCCCACGGCGACGTGGCGGCCTTCGTCTACGAGCCGGTGCAGGGGATGACCTGCGAGGTGCTGGACCCCGACTACCTGCGGGAGGCGGAGGTCCTCTGCGAACAGTACGGCACCCTGATGGTCGCCGACGAGGTCCAGACGGGGTTGTGCCGGACCGGCCCCTGGTTCCGCAGCACCGCGGACGGCATCCGGCCCCACATGATCTCGGTGAGCAAGATCCTCTCGGGCGGAGCGGTGCCGGTGGGCTGCGTGCTGGTCCAGGAGGACGTCTACCAGCGGGTCTTCAAGAAGTTCCAGTCCGGGCCGTTCTACTTCTCGACCTTTGCCGAGGGGAATCTGGCCATGGCCGCGGCGCTGGCGACCATCGACGTGCTGGAGGAGATGGACGCCCCGGCGCGGGTGGCCGAGCTGTCGGCGCGGATCGACGAGGGCTTCGCCGACCTGGCCGCGCGCTACGACTGCATCGATCGCATCGAGGGCAAGGGCCTGATGCGCTGCATCTACTTCAAGGACAGCCAGCAGCTCAAGCTGCGGATCCAGCAGCAGCTCATGGGGGCGGCCGACTCGGCGGCCTTCGGGGCGGCGGTGCACGTCGACATGTACCGCGAGCACCGCGTCCTGCTGCAGGTGCCCGGCCCCGGCGCCAACGCCATCAAGTTCCTGCCGCCCGCCTGTGCGACCATCGAGGACGTCGACTACTTCATCGCGGCCCTCGACGACGTGCTGGCCCGCTACTACGCCGAGGCCGGCCCGGCGGTGAACCTGGGCGTGACCGCCCTGAAGGCGACCCTCGAGCAGGCTTCCGAGCTGATCCCCGACGAGTACGTGCCCCCGTTCCTGCGCAAGGCCCTCGCCAAGGCGACCGGCGACTCCGCGAAGTAGGCGGACCCCGGGTCGCTGCACGCCGGGCCAGGCGGCGGCGGTGTCCCTGGCCAGGCGGCGGCGGTGTCCCTGGCCAGGCGGCCAGGAATGTTCGAGCAGCGTCGCGGGATCTGGAATACCGTGGAGGTGGTGGTGGCCGCCAATCGGGCCATCCGCCGCGGAGTTCGCGTGCATCAGCCCTTCCGTGCCCTGCCGGGCATCGCCCTGGTCTCCCTGCTCGTCGGCTGCAAGCGGCCGCCGGAAGCCCCCGGTGACCTGTCGGAGCTGTGCAGCTACGTCTTCGAGCACATGGGCGACGAGGATCCGGCGGCCCTGGAGGCGGGGGTCGAGAACCTGGCGGCCTGGTTCGACGAGCACGGGCTCGATGGACCCGAGGAGGGATACGAGGTCACCCGGATCGACACCGAGACCGCCTACAGCCTGCCCGACATCGACCTGTCGGCGGTGACCGAGGAGGAGTTCGCCGACGGCCTCGTCGGCGCGGCGGTGGTGAACCGCCACCAGCACGACCTCGACGATCTCGCCTTCGCGATCGTCGCTGCCGACCAGATGGAGGTGTTCCCGGACGACTACAAGGTGTTCGAGCGGACCTTCCTCGGCGACGTCGACTGCTTCATGGACCACGGCTGCCCGCAGGTCGAGGCGCTCAACTACAGCGAGGCCAGCTATGCCGGCCTGCTCAACGTCAAGTCCGAGAACCACGCCCAGTGGCGGTGGATCGAGACCGACTCCCGGACGGCCCTGGTGCACCGGGCGTGGTTGACCGGCCCGGCCGACATCAGCCCGGCGCTGGCGGAGATCCCGGCGGAGTTCTTCACGACGGTGACCATGCGGCTGGACAGCGGACAGATGATCCGCCTGCAGACCGTCTGGTTCGTGGCGCTGCTGGCCAGCGTGGAGGCCAACGCCTTCATGCTGAGCAACTTCGTGAACAGCCTCAGCAGGTCGGGCGAGCAGATCGAGGCCTACCTC
>RFKJ01000252.1 GCA_003694325.1 Deltaproteobacteria bacterium | reverse complement strand
GAGCAGGGCCTTGCCGGCGGCGCTGCGCCGGCTGCCGATGGCCAGCAGCAGCATGGCCTGGTGGGCCCGCGCCCGGTTGGTCTCGGTGTCGAGGTGCTGGCGGTGCTCGCGGACACCGGCCGCCGGCGGGTGGCGTTCCACCGCGGCTCGCTTGATGTCGGCCTCCTCGATGGACAGGCCATCGACGAGGACCGGATCCGGCAGCACCGCGGCGCTGGCGATGGCCTCGGCCCCCAGGCCCGGACCATAGTGCTGGCCGGCGGCGCGCAGCCGGGCAGCCGTCGTCGCTCCCAACGCCCCCAGGGCCAGCTCGCACGCTGCCTCCCAGAGCTGGAAGCGGAGCGCTTCGTCCTGGCTGTGCTCGATGGTGGCCAGCACGTGGTCCACCATCCCCGGCCCCAGCGCCCGCATCTCGTCCAGCACGACCGCGACCCGCTGGCGGGTGAGGGCCCGCGGGCCGTCCGCTCCCCCCGGCGGGAGCTGGTCGTGCTGGCGGACTTCGGCGGCCAGCGCCTGGGCCAGCCACCGGGCGTCGCCACCCCGGCGCCGCGTCCGGACCAGTTCCAGGTAGCTGGGGAGGTGCTCGGGCACCTCCTTGAGGGTCTCGCGGAAGACCCGCAGCGCCTCGTTGGCCTGCCCCTCCTCCAGCAGGGTGCAGCCGAGGGCGTGGCGGGCCTCGAGGTGCAGCGGCTCGCGGATCAACGCCTGGTTGCAGGCCTCGCGGGCTCGGGCGTACTCGCCGAGCTGGAACCAGGCCATGGCGACACGAGCCAGCACGTCGGCGTCATCGGGGCGCGCTTCGAGGTACCTCCGGAAGTGCTGGATGGCGTTGTTGTACTTGCCCAGCTCGTAGGCCACCTCGCCGAGATGGCGCATCGCCTCGACCCGGAACCGCTCGTGCTCGCGGAGCCGGATGAAGAACTTCTCGGCGTCCCGGAACCGCCCGGTGTACATGCAGGTGATCCCCATGTCCCGGAACAGCGGCGCCTGCTGGTCGGGCGAGGGGCCCAGGCGCAGCGCCCGCACGAGGTGGTACTGGGCCCGCTCCACGAGCCGCCGCGGCCGACCCTCGCTGCGGGCCAGGTCCAGCAGCGCCCGCCCCAGGTACAGGTGCGTCTCCCAGGCATCGGGCGCCATGCGGCAGGCGCTCTCCAGCTCGCGCACCGCGGTGCCGAGGTCTCCCTGTTCCCGGGCGAGCGCTCCCAGGGCCAGGCGCAGGTCGGCCCGCTCCCCGTCCAGGCGCACCGCCTGGTCGAGGTACCGCACCGCGCCCTCCGGCCGCTTCATGCCCACCAGGGCGAGCCCCGACAACGCCAGCGCCTCGGCCGAGGCCGGATCCTCCTGCAGCACCTTGCGAAGCACCGCGAAGGCGCGGTTGCACTCCCGCTCGCCCCCCCCGTGGAACAGGCCGCGGCTGAGCAGCGCGCGGGCCAGCTCCAGGCGCAGGTGCGGGTCGTCCGGGGCGGCGTGGACCTTGTCCTCGATGCGGCTGATCAGCCAGTCGAGCTTGTTGTGGGGGAAGAGGCTGGCGCTGCTTGGGGCCATGGGCCACCGGGGTCGACGGGAGGATGCAGGGGCGGCCATCGCGGGTCAGGACCGGCGCGGGGAGACCGGGCCGACGCGCGGCCGACCGGGCGGCGACCGGCCCCGCGCACTGGCGACAGTCCCAGGACAGCAGGCTATCAGCTTCGGTCGCCCGCAACCGCCCGACTCCGGACCGCTTCGTGAACGACTCCGCCCCCACCATCGAGGACCCGGTCGTCGAGCTGCGCCGCGCCCGGGCCCTCCAGGCGCTCGTTCCCCTGTTCATCCTGTCGGGGGCCACCAGCCTGGTCTACCAGACCCTCTGGGTCCGGCAGCTCCACCTCGTCGTGGGTACCAGCCAGGTCGCCGTCGCCACGGTGCTGGCCGCGTTCATGACCGGGCTGGCGAGCGGGGGGTTCGCCGGCGGCCGGTTCGCCGACCGGGCCCGGCGCCCGATCCTCGCCTACGCCCTCCTCGAAGCCTGCATCGGTGCCTACGCGCTGGCCTTCCCGACCATCCTCGACCTCGTCGAGCCCCTCTACCTCGGCTTCTGGCGGACCTTCGAGCCCTCCCCGCCGCTGTTCGCGGCCTTCCAGTTCCTGCTCCTCGGCGTGCTGCTGCTGCCGCCCACCATCGCCATGGGCGCGACCCTGCCCCTGCTGGCCCGGTTCGCCACCTCGCCCGAGGCCCACGTCGCGCCGGCGCCCGGTCGCCGCCCCGAGGACGACGCCGGCACCCGCGTCGGCCGCCTCTACGGCGCCAACACCCTCGGGGCCGTCATCGGCACGGCCCTGGCCGGCTTCCTCCTGCTGCCCCGCCTCGGCCTGTCAACGACCACCATCGTCACCGCCACCGGCAACGCGGTCCTGTGCGGCCTGGCCCTCTACGCCGCCGCCCGGGCCGGCCACATCGCCCCCGCCCCGCGCGCCTCCGCCGTGGCGACCGGCCGGGGCTTCGTCCTGCTCGCCGTCATCGCCTTCCTCGCCGGCACCAGCGGCCTCATCTACGAGGTCGCCTGGTTCCGGGTCCTGGTCCTCAACCTCGGTGGCAGCGTGTACGCCTTCACCATCATGCTGCTGGGGTTCCTCGTCGGCATCGCCGCCGGTGGCTGGATCGGGGGCGGGTGGGCCGACCGGGTGCTCCACCGCCGCGGGCTGCCCGGCCTGCTCGCCGTGTTGGCCGGCATCGAGCTGGGGATCGGGCTGCTGGCCTGGCTGACCATGTACCTCTACGGCGAGCTTCCCTACCTGTTCACCTGGCTCTTCGACCAGATCGACCCGTACCTGGGCTGGCTGCTGCCCGGCAAGCTGGGCATCGCCCTGCTCGTCATGCTGCCCCCCTGCCTGCTCATGGGCGCGGCCTTCCCCTTCCTCGTCCGGGCCGCCGCGCCCGGCGACGGCGACCAGCCGACGGCACTCGGCGGCCCGGTCGGCGCGCTCTACGGCTGGAACACCGTCGGCGGCATCCTCGGCGCCGCCGCCGGCTCCCTCCTGCTCCTGCCCCACATCGACGTCACCGGCACCGTCCTGCTGGCCATCTCGCTCAACCTCGTCGCCGCGATGCTGGCCATCGGCGCCGTGCGCTGGCGACAGGGGCGGCGGGGGCAGGTGGTCGGCTGGGCAGCGGCGACCGCGGCGGCCATCGCCCTGGTCCACCTGAAGCCGCCGCCCTGGAACCCGCTGCTGATGACCGCCGGCATGTACAAGTACGCCAGCGAGCTGTCGGACCGCAGCCGACAGGGGGTCTGGGACTTCGCCGTCGCCCCCTACGAGCTGCTGTTCTACGACGAGGGGCTCTCCAGCGTCGTGACCGTCGCCCGCAGCCGCAGCAGCGGGAACATCTGGCTGGCCAACAACGGCAAGGTCGACGCCAGCACCTCGGTCGACATGCCCACCCAGGTCCTCTGCGCCACCCTGCCCTTCGCCTTCCGCCCCGACGCCCGGCAGGCCGTCGTCATCGGCCTGGCCAGCGGGATCACCGCCGGAGCCGTGACCCTCCACGGCGGCCTGGAGCACATCGACATCGTCGAGCTGGAGCCGGCCATCGTCGCCGCATCCCATGTCTTCGACGAGTACAACCACCGCCCGCTCGAGGATCCCCGGGTCCGCCTGTGGGCCAACGACGGCCGCAACCAGCTCAACCTGGTGCCCGATGGCAGCTACGACGTCGTCGTCAGCGAACCCAGCAACCCCTGGCTCTCCGGCGTCAGCAATCTGTTCACCCGGGAGTTCTTCGAGCTGGGCAAGCGCAAGCTCAAGCCGGGCGGGGTCTGGTCGCAGTGGGTCCAGATGTACGGGATGGACACCCGGGACCTGCGCACCCTGCTCAAGACCTTCGCCACCGTCTACCCGCACGTCCGCCTGTTCAGCACCATCGAGGACGCCGACCTCGTGCTCATCGGCAGCGACGCCCCCCTGTCGGTGCAGGCCGACGACCTCGAACGACTCTTCCACATCGACGAAGACATCACCTTCGAACTGGCCGGCATCCAGGTGGTCAACGCCTACGATCTCCTCACCCGCTACCAGATGGGGCGGGACCGCATCCTGGAGTTCGCCGGAGACGCCCCGCTGAACACCGACGACAACATGCGCATCGAGTACAGCGCCCCCCTGCACCTGCACGAGGAGACCGCCGAGGCCAACTTCCAGGCGCTGCTCGGCGACAAGGACGACCGCCGCCCGCCCCTCGAGGCGGTCCACGGTCGCGACCAGCTCGTGGCGCTGGCCCGGGCCTACGCCCGGCGGGAGCGGTGGGTCGAGGCCCTGGTCGTCGTCAAGGAGGCCTACGCCCTCGCCCCCGACGACGAGGAGATCCCCGCGTTGTACGACGAGTGGCAGCAGCGGCTGCTCGCCGAGCTGGCCGACGAGCCGGGGTAGCCCGCCCGACCGGTCGCTCCAGCCGACGACGAGCGAGGTCGCGGACGTTCGCGCCCTCGCCCGCCCCCTTCAGCCTCCCCACACCTCCTCCGGCGGGGCCGACAGCGGCGCCGCCAGGCGGTACAGCTCGCCGGGCAGGGGACCCACCGCCCGGCCGGCCTCGTCCCGGGGCGGGTACTTCGGAAACGCGACCAGGCCGGTCGCCGGGGACCGCAACACCGGGGCCCCCGGGGGGGACAGCCGGGTGCCGGCGGCCACCGGCTGGAGGTTGACCAGGCCCGCACGGAGGGCCAGCGCCGGGTCGGAGAACGGCTGGACGTGGATGGTCTCCAGCACCGTGACCTCCCCGGCCTCGTCGTCGAGGTCCAGGGCCCCTCGCCCGACCCCGTCGGCCAGCCGCAGCAGGCGGTCCAGCACCCTGGCCGCCGCCTGCTCGGTCGCCCGGTCCAGCCCCCGCTGGGACATCTCCAGGGTCAACCCGACCCGGCCCCGGTTGCGCACGTACTCGTCGAGACAGCAGGTCCCCGGGCTGAACACCTGCCCCGAGGGCCGGGCCATCCACACCGGGGCAGCGCGGAGCGCCGCGACCCACCGCCCGTCGCGCCGCGTCCAGGGCAGGGTCCAGAAGGCCGACCGGGTGGGCATCGACGTCTGGTGCAGGTCGAGGAGGACGTCGGCGTCGTCGAGGAGAGGGGAAAGGTCCCGGGCCCGGCGCCCCTCGATGTCGTCCGGTGGCCGCTCCACGAAGACCCGGTTCAGGTCGCTGTCCAGGTAGCGGACCCCCGCGCGGGTGGCGGCCGGGTTGCCCACGACCACCGCGAGGCGCCCTCCGTACCGGCGCCGACCGGCCCGCAGGTCCTCCACCAGGCGCAGGGCGGCCGGCAGCGGCCCCACCTCGTCGCCATGCACGCAGACGGCGATCACCACGGAGAAGTCATGCTCCCCGCCGGCGTGCTGGTGGACGTGGGGAGCCGCGCCCACCGCCCGGTCCGCGAAGCGGTCGAGCATCTGCCCGACCGCCGGGTCCACCCCCATCAGCGGCGACGTTCGCGCGGCAGGTCCGCCCGGGCGTATTCGCCGGTGTCCTCGTCGAACACCTCGTCGAGCATCTCCTGGACCCCCAGGCCCAGCGGGTCCTCGGTGTGGGGCCCGGGCTCACGCCGCAGGATGGCGATGAAGTTGTCCACCAGGGCGGCCATCACGTACAGGGCCCCGATGGCCAGGAAGGCGCTGGCCCAGCGAAATCGCAGGCTGACGACCAGCACCACCGCCAGCCCGAGGGCGACCGGGACCATGTGGGTCGGCCGGAGGCGCAGGGCGCTCCACGAGAAGAACCGCAACCGGCTGATCATGAGGATCGCCAGGAAACACACCAGGGCCGCGATGGCCACCGGGTGCTGCACCGGCCCCAGGTCGTTGGCGGCGTGGGCCATGACCAGGCTGGCCGCGATCCCCCCGGCCATGGTGATGGTCAGCCCCTCGGACCAGGCGTGCTTGGTGCCGTCGGCGCCCAGGTTGAACCGGGCCAGGCGGAAGGTGCCGCACAGGAAGAAGAAGAACGCGACGGCGAGGCCGAGCCAGCCCAGCTCCTGGAGGCCCCAGGCGTACAGCAGCACCGCCGGCGCGATGCCGAAGGACACCACGTCCGCCAGGGAGTCGAGCTGGATCCCGAATTCGCTGGAGGTTCCCGTGATCCGGGCCACCCGCCCGTCGAGCATGTCGAAGACCCCCCCGAACACGATCATCCAGGCCGCGCGGTAGAAGTTCGGCTCCCCGTGGGCGACGCCCGTCGCCAGCAGGATGCTGTACATCCCGCAGAACATGCTGGCCGAGGTGAACCAGTTGGGCGGATTGAGGAAGTGCCTGAGCATCGGGCAGCTCCAGCGAAGGCGAGGTCGAGCGGGGCCGGGCCGTGACGGCCCCCGGCAGGCCGGGGAACGGGCGTCCCCCGCGGGGGCAAGCCTCCAGCTTGGACCCTACGAGACCGCGACCGAACCCGCAACCTCCGTGACGAAACGATCACCGGACGGCCACCGAGGCTCCCCGGCGAGCGCGGCGCCCCTCAGCCGGCGCCCCCGTCGACCAGCCCGTCGTGCAGGAGGCGCTGGGCTCGCACCGCCACGTCGGGAGGGACCACCACGGTCAACCCGTCGCCCACCGCCCACCACCGCTGCACCGGCAGCGCGTGCACGGCGGACAGCGCCCGCTCGGTCCACCGCGGGTCGGTCACCAGCCGACGGCCGACCGCGGTCACCGCCGCCACCGCCGTCCCGATCTCCCGACCGTGGAGGTTGCGCGAGTCGATGAG
>RFKJ01000251.1 GCA_003694325.1 Deltaproteobacteria bacterium | reverse complement strand
CCACCTGGCCGGCCTGGGAGAGCGGTTCCTCGCGGCGCTGGACGCCGTGCGCGCCGGTCGCCTCGACGAAGCCGCCGAGGAGCTGCGGGCGATCCTCAAGGTCGAGCCGCGGCTGGCCGAGCCCCGCATCGAGCTGGCCCGGCTGCACCTGCAGACCGGTCAGCTCGAGGAGGCCGCCGAGCAGGCCCAGGAGGCCATCCGCATCCTGGAGAACGGTGGGCAGTGGACCGAAGACCTCGACGAGGACACGGTGCTCTCCCTGGCCTGGAACATCCGGGCCGAGGCACTCCGGCAGCAGGCCGACCAGGACTCGGTGGTGTTCGGCGATCCGGCGGAGTGGGAGCGGCTGATGAAGGAGTCCCGCGAGGCGTTCGCGACGGCCGCCCGCCTCGATCCCCAAAACGAGCACGCCCGGTACTGGGCTGGGGGGACCGATGTCGCCCCCCCGGGAGAGCCGGAGGGCGAGGACGAGGACGACGGCGCGCCCCCCGACCTCGCCGAGCTGACCGCCGCGATGCTCGGTGCACCGCAGGCCGACCGGGAGGAGGAGCGCTGATCCCGCGCATCGAGCCCGCGATGCTGATCCCGAGATGCCGACCGCGCGCCGCCGATCCGCGATGCCGAGCCCGCGCCGCCTCCTGGGGTCCACCTACCGCGTGGCCTTGAGGATCCCGGGGTAGCGGACGCCCTGCCGGGGATCCACCCCCATGTACGGCGCTCGTGCGTGGCCCACCTCGACATCGAAGCCGAAGGAGGGCAGGTACACCCGGCCGTCGGGGGCAATGAGCTGGGGAGGCGGGTTGGGGAAGGGGCCGGCGATGCGGAAGGCGTCGACCACGGCGTTGTCGATGGGCTCCGAGCCGCTGTCGTGGGTCACGACGATCGACTCCAGCGCCCCGTTCCCGTCCAGCACCACGTCGACGGTGGTGTTGTAGTGGGGCTTGGCCAGGCGGACCGACCGCGGGAGGTTGTCGAGGTTCTGGGTCCAGTAGAAGTTGACCAGGCGCCGGATCCGGTTGATGTAGTCGGCGTACTTGATCTCGATGCTGTTCAGGGCGACCCGGTCGCCGATCTCCTCGTCGAGCAGGTCGTTCTGCGGGGCTCCGGCCAGCGCCTGTTCGCGGTGGGATGCCGGCACCGGCTTCTGGAGGCCGTCCTTGTTGGTCAGGGCGAAGGGGGAGGGCAGGCTGGCCAGGGCCCCGTCCCGGTCGGGATCGAAGCGGTCGTTGCCGACCTGGGCGCCGGTGCTGGGCTCGTGGACGTCGAGGTCGACGAGGTCCTCGTACTCCAGCCGGCTCTCCTCGCTGTAGGTGTCCGACAGGACGTCGGGATTCACCTTGATCCGCTCGGTGCGGGTCTCCTCGGGGACGGTGCGGTCGTACTCGGCGAGGTAGTCGGCCTCTTCCGGACGCTCCTGGACCTTGGGCTCGGGAACCTCGACGATCTGGCCGTGATCGGGCGGCTCCGGTTCGGGCGGTTCGACGACCGGCTGCTCGGGAACGTCGACGATGAGCGTGATCGGGGTCACCGCGCCCGGTCGGGGCTCGACCTGGAAGAGCCGGTCCCAGTAGGGTCGCACCATCGCCAGCAGCAGGGCGTGCAGCAGCAGGGACAGGCCGAGGAAGCGCAGCCAGCGCTGCGAAGCGGATCGGGAGCGGCGATGTCGGGAGGGGCGGGTCAAGTTGCGTGTCGGGGTTGCTCCCTCAAGGTGCCATCCCTCGGAGTGCGACGCAACGTCGCGTCCGCCGGCACGGGGCGGACCGGTCGGCCGCGGCTCAGCCCGCCCGCTGGACCGCCTCGATGACCTCGGCGTCGAGCGCAGCCAGCTCGGCCTCACTCAGCTCGACCTCCAGGGCTTCGTGGACCATGTGGCGGACGGCCTGGTACTCGCCGACCAGCCGGGCACAGGGCCGGCAGGCGGCGAGGTGCGCGTCCACTTCGGCTCGGGCATCGGGGGCGAGGTCGTCCATCGCGTAGTCGAAGAGCCGCTGCGCCATGTCGCTGCAGTTGATCATCGCGGGGTCCTGTCAACGGGGCTGCGGGGGGATGACACCGGTTGGAGGGGGCACCATCGAGGTGCGGGTGGAAGGATGCCTGGTTGGGACACGGGTTGCAGCCGGAGGGTTCCCGCGGGAGCGCGCCCGGCGCGGTCAGTGCCTGCCGGCAAGGTATTCACGAAGCGCGTCCCGGACCTGGAGGCGGGCCCGGTGCAGACGGGTCTTGACGTTGGGGACGGTGAGATCCAGCGTCTCGGCGATCTCCTTCATCGACATGTGCTGGTAGTCGGCCAGGATGAGCACCTCCCGGTACTTCTCGGGCAGCCCGGCCACCGCCTCGCGGATCTGGGTGCCCAGCTCGCGGTCCTCGTGGACCTTGTCGGCCAGGGGGCGCAGGTCGACCACGTCGCGCTCCCGCGATTCCTCCCCCGAGCCGGAAATCTCCTTGACCAGCAGGGACGTCTCCGGCTTGCGGCGGCGTCGCCGCAGCTTCATCAACGCGTTGTTGGTGGCGATGCGACAGATCCAGGTCTTGAACGAGGAGTCACCTCGGAAGCCGTCGAGCTTGCGGTGGACGTTGAGGAAGGTCTCCTGGACGACGTCGCGGGCGTCCTGCTCGTTGCGGAGCATGCTCACGCCGATGGCGTAGATCCGCCCGCTGTAGCGATGGACGAGGACGGGAAAGGCTTCCTCGTGGCCGGCGCGGATGGCTTCGACCAGGGCTTCGTCGGAGGCGTCGGAGAAGGGAGTGTCCATGCTTCGAGGGCTAACCAGTCCATTCTCCCGGCACCCCGGAACGCCGGCGTTAGGCTCCGCCCGAGAGGAGGGAAGCACGTGGCCAGACGCCCACCGACCGGCTCCCGACTGCGACGAGGCCTGCGTGGCGTGGTGCAGGCCGGACAACGGGTGGGCCGGCGCATCGGCTCCCGGGTCCGGCGCCCGGCGCCGGTATCGACCGAGCCGGTGACGGTGGCCTTCCAACTCGCCGGCGGCGCCGTGCGCCAGGGTCCGGTGGAGGGGGGGCGCACCCTTTTGGAGGCCGCCCGAGAACTCGGCGTCGACCTGAGCCACTACTGCGGGGGGCGGTGCTCCTGTGGCACCTGCCGGGTGGAGATCGTCGAGGGCGCCGAGGGGTTGACCGCCATGGTCGGCAACGAGGCGATGGTGTTGGGGGCGTCCCGGGCCGACGCCGGGCAGCGCCTTGCCTGCCAGGCGCGCCTCGTGGGGCCGGTCGTGGTACGCGTCCCGGAGTGGTTCTGACGGATCTTCCCCCGACTGGAATGATTTTTCTGGCAGAACACCCAGAAGAACAGGCGGCACTCAAGCAATATAGCTGTTGTCTCTAAAATGT
>RFKJ01000250.1 GCA_003694325.1 Deltaproteobacteria bacterium | reverse complement strand
GCCGCTTGGGGGGGCGCCCCGGCTGCCTTGCCCGCGGCCGGGGTCGCTGGCGGCACCTCCGGGGCGTCCCCGGGAGCCGGTCGCCGCCCGGGCTCCGTCCCGGCAGCCTCGGCGGCGTCCGGAGCCGCCGTCGCCTCCTCCGGGGTGGCGTCGTCGGTAGGGGGGGGCGCGGCCGGCTCCTGGGCCGTCGCCAGGCCTGCCGCCAGCCAGAGCCAGGTCAGTCGCATCATCCGACCAGCCTCCGCTCGCGAAGCACCCGGTAGATGGCGCCGGCCATGTCCGGCTGGAAGCTGAAGCTGTCGCCCTCGCACCGCTTCAGCAGGCCCCAGTGGGCCAGGCGGGTCAGCAGGGCCCGGCTCATCTCGACCGGCACCTGGAACTGCACGGCGTGGCTGGCCGGGGTGATCCGGCCGGACCGGGCCACCTGGCGCAGGGTGATGATGAGGTCGTCGGGCAGCTCGCGCAGGGCGCGGTTCGGGGGCTGTGGCGGGGAGCCGATCCAGACGGTGTCGGTGTCGGTGTCGATGGCGGTGATGCTCGCCATCCACAGGTGGAGGGCGTCGCGGAGGATCCCGCCGGAGTCCTTGTGCAGCTCCCGGAAGTAGTGGTCCTCGTAGAGCCGGCGCTCGAGGGCCCGTGGCGAGAGGACCTCTCGGATCCACCATGCGAGGCTGTCGTCCGGCCGGCGGATCTCCAGGCGGTAGCCCGACATCGCGTGGCGATCGAGGATGGCCCGGCGCAGCCCTTCGGGATCGAGGGGCCGCAGGTCCATGCGCTCGGGGAAGGCGTCGTGCAGGGGGACGACCCGGTCGGCGTAGGCCCAGACCGGGCGCTCGGCGGCCAGCAGCCAGCCGACCCGGCTGCTGGTCTCCACCACGCCGGTCACGAAGCGGTGGAGGACCCGGAAGCCGTCGGGGCGGATGTCGAACAGCCAGCGAAACCCGTCGACCATGATCACGGTCGGCCGGTCGTGCATCGCCGCCTGGCGCGCCAGGGTGAGCATCTCGTCCACCGCGGCGATGTCCAGCCCCGGGGCCTCCAGTTCGAACCGGTGGACCTTGGCGCGCTCCCCCAGTCCGCGCACCAGCGCCTGCATGACCGCCCCCTGGCCCATGCCGCCGACCCCGACGATCGCCACGGCCCGGCTCACGCCCTTGCCCCGGCCCAGCAGCACGTTCCGCAGGCGGGCGACCTCCTCCTGGCGACCGACCAGCATGTCGCCGGCCTCCAGGGCTGCGTCGCTGAACAACCGGCGGTAGGCCACCGGGATCTCGACCCGCTCGGCCGGGGGGGCGAAGTCTTCGGGCCCGGGCGGATGGTCGGCCCCCGGCTCCGGCAGGCCGACGATCTTGCGGGCCTCGTGGAGGGCATCCTCGCCGAAGGTGGCCCGCGCCAGGTGCAGGAGCTGCCCGGCCAGGCCGGCGGCGCGGGTCGCGGCGCTCTTCAGCTCCCGGCGCCCCTGGGCCAGGGTCCGCTGGGCCAGCCGGGCGCGAATCTCGGCCACCTGGCCCGACAAAAGCAGGTCGCGCAGCCGCTCCAGGCTGCCGAGGACCGCCCGCCGCACACCAGCGTCGATGGCCTCGGCCAGCTCCTCGGTTCCCCGCTCCAGCTCGGTCGCCCGTCGGGCCTGCCGGCGCAGGGTCCCGGAGAGGCTCTCCTCGAGGACCTCCAGGCTCTCGCGGGGGAGCGGGCCGGGCGGGCGGGCCTCCAGCTCGGCCCGGGCCAGCTCGCCGTGGAAGACCAGCATGCGATCGATGTCCTCGATGCCACTGGCGTAGGCCTGCACCTGCTCGCTGAGACGCTCGGCCTGGGTGGCCAGCTCGCGGCCGGTCTCCGTCTCGATGAACGAGCGCACCAGGTCGCGGAAGGGGATCTCCACCAGCACCGGCGCCGGAGGGATGCCGCGCCCGACCGGTCCCCCGGGATCGAAGACCACCACGAAGCGCTCGGTGAGGCTGTCCACGGCACCGGCAAGGGTCAGCATCAACCCGTCGAAGGGCGTCTGGGAGTTGACGGTGGCCCGGAACTGCTGGGCGATGCCCACCACCTCGTCGACCACCCGCCGCAGCGGCGCCATGATCTCGTCGATGCGGGCGAGGATCTGCTCGGGATCCTCGGGCGGGTCCCGCAGCAGGGCCCCGACCTCGACCACCGCGTCGTCCATGGCCTGCTGGACCCGGGAGAGCTGGCGGGACATGCGCCCCAGCACGTCCCGCCGGGCCTGGCGCGCCACCCGCTCGGTCTCGCCGCGGACCGACTCGGTCAGCCGCACGACGTCCAGTTCCATGGCCAGTGCCGCGGCGGTCCCACGGGTGAAGTCGCGGGCGTGGTCCAGGCCGGTGAACAGCGTGGTGGTGGCCGCGCGGCTGTGCTCGTAGATCCGGCTGAACCGGTAGTCCCGCGGCGTCAGGTAGGGGGTGCCCGCGTGCCGCAGCTTGTCGGTCAGCTCGCGATAGGCCCGACCCAGCGCGCTGGCGGTCACCCGCACCGTCTCGTCGGCGAACCGGTCGACGCCCTCCACCATCAACCGCAGCTCCTCCTCCATCTCGTCGCGGAGGGCGGTCAGCACGGCCTGGCGCTCGGCCAGCAGCTCGTCGGGGAACTCGGTGTCCTCGTCGGCGCCCTCGTCGGCCGGGGAGTCCGGTGTGAGGCGGGAGAGCGCCTGCTCGACCGTGTGGTCGAAGACCTCGAACAGGTTGCGGGCCTGGGCCAGCAGGAAGCGCTCCTCGAGCACCAGCATGCCGACGGCGTCGCGCAACAGCACCGGCGCTCGACCCACCATCACGTAGCGGGCGATGTTGCGGACCTCGATCACCCGCAGCGGGGGGGCGCTGCCGGTGAGGCGGGCCAGGCTGACCCGGGCCCGCGCCAGGCGCTTTCGCCAGGCCACCGGGCCGGGGTCGTCGCTGTCGGGCGCGATCTGCTCGGGGGTGAGGGGCGCGGTGATGGCCGCCGGCAGGGCCAGGCAGGCCCGGTCGATGCCGGCGAGCAGCCCCTCGATGGCGGCGCGCTCGGCGCGGTAGTCCACCGACGAGCTGCGGTCGAGCAGCAGGTTCTTCCAGCGGCCGGCGAGGGCGCCGCGCTCGGCGTAGAACGCCGCGCGGAGCTGCTCGGGGCCGAGGTCGAGGTTGGCGCCCTCGACCATCAGCCGCCGGTGGGTGCGGAGGAACTCCTTGCGGAGGAGCTGCACGAAGGCCAGGGCGGTCTCCCGCCGGCGGGCCACGACGCCGCTGCGCAGGTCCCGGACCATGGCGTCGAGGTCCCGCTGGAGTTCCCGCGCCGCCTCGTCGAGACGGGCTTCGCCGGTTCGGGGCGCGCCCCCCCAGGGGTCGAAGTCGGGGCGCCCCGGCTCCGGCAGCCACTGGGCCAGGCGGGGGGCGGCCGGACGCTCGGTGGAGGCCGGGACGGGGACGGAATCACCGGCGGCGGC
>RFKJ01000249.1 GCA_003694325.1 Deltaproteobacteria bacterium | reverse complement strand
GGGTACGCCCCGCCTCCTGACTTCCGGCCACCGCCCCACCGGTGCTACGCTGGGGTCGCTTCGGAGCCGTCATGCCCAACCAGTCTCGACTTGGCGATCTCGCGTACGTGGCGGCGGACGCCCACGGCTGTCCCGCCTGCCCCCACCCCTGCAGCGGACCGGCCATCACGGGTTCTCCCAACGTGCTGGTCAACGGCAGCTCCGCGCTGCGCATCACCGACACCGGCGTCCATTCCGCCTGTTGCGGCCCCAACATGTGGGTGGTCGCCTCCGGCAGCACGACGGTCACCATCAACGACATCGCCGCCGCCCGGCTCGGCGACATCACCGCCCACTGCGGCGGTGTCGGCGCCTTGATCATGGGCAGCGCCAACGTCATCACCGGTGGCTGAACCACCCGCGGACTGGCCGTCCCTGGTCTGTCCGGCCTGTCGCAGGATCGTCGAGGGCCGCCTGGAGCAGCGCCGACTGCAGCCCCATCCCGCCGGCCTGCGCTGTCCCGGTTGCGCGGTGATCTACCCGGCGGTCGACGGCGTGCCCGTCGTGCTCACCGACGTCGACGGGTGGCTGGCCGAGGAGGCGGCCTCCCTGGTGTGCCGGCGCGACCTGCCCCCCGCGGTGCTCGGCCGCATCGCCCAGGGTGCCGGCGGCGTCCTGTGGCGCGACCTGGAGCGACGGGCCATCGCAGCGGCCAGCCCCGACAGCCCGCTGTGGCAGTGGGTCCGGCAGATCCTGGCGTCGATCGACGGCCGCATCGTCGAGCTGGGCTGTGGCACCGGCCGCCACGGTGACGCCCGGGTCCTCGGCATCGACCTGCACTGGGACAGCCTGCGCGCCTACCCCGGTCCCTGCCTGGTCGCCGACGCCCTGGACCCCCCGCTTCCCGGCCACTGCTGTGACGCGGTGCTGGCCATCAACCTGCTGGATTCCTGCCGCGACCCCGGCCTGCTGCTCCAGCAGGCGCTGGCCCTCCTCGCTCCCGGCGGATGCCTGGTCATGGCCAGCCCGCTGCACTGGCAGCGGGCGGTGACCGCCCCCGATCGTTGGCTGACGGCGGAGTTCGTCACCGAGTGGTTGCGGGGGCAGGGGCTGGAGGTGTCCGTCGGCGTCGAGGAGTGGGTGCTGCAGGTGGGTCCCCACAGCCGAACCATCCACCAGTGCCACACCTGGCTGGCTCGCCACCGCCCCCCCGCCCCGGAACATCGGCGCAACTCGGGCGCGGTCGGTCGATAGAGATCGTGGAGGCTGCGTGCTTGGGCTGCGTGCTCGGGCTGCCTGCGGGACCGTGGCGGCCGACGCATGGGGACCGGCGCGGCGGCTTGCATGGCGACCGGCGCGGTGGCGTGCTCGGCGACGGCCGCGGCGGCCTGCTCGGCGACGGCCGCGGTGGCCTGCTCGGCGACGGCCGCGGTGGCCCTCCCTGCATCCGTCGGCGCCATTGCTGTGGCTCGCCGGGTGGATCTCGCGGGGCGCGCGCAAGGGCCGGCCTCGCTGCGAAACGAATTCGGTCGATGATGACCCATCTCGCGAGAAAGTTTCGTTTTTTGGTTCAGCAGCTCGCCTTGTGCGGCTACATATATAGATTCGAGCACAAATGGAACGAAAGTCGTTGGATGACACATCATCCTCGCAACAAGTTTCGTGACGGCCGCCCCTCACCGCCCCCCGCAGCCGCGCCCGTGCCGACAACGGGGCGGCCGAGATTCGGGCCCGCTGCGGGTCGTTGACTCCCACCACGTCGCGGTCCTATACTCCCGCCACCCCATCCCGGGGAGCAGTGGGAGCCCCACGCGTTTGACGCCTGGCCGGGCGAGCAGGGCAAAGGGTTCGGAGGTAGCACATGCCGAGGGTCGTGGACCGCAGCGGCCGCCCGGTTGCCGGGCAGATGCCGGGTCTCGTGGAAGCGCTGGTCGTCGACAACGTCGATCCGGAGCAGATGGGGCGGGTCAAGCTCAAGTTCCCCACCCTGCCCGACATGCCGGAGAGCTTCTGGGCGCGGCTGGTCATGCCCATGGCCGGGCGCGAGCGGGGCTGGATGACGATCCCGGAGAAGGACGACGAGGTGCTCGTCGCCTTCGTGCATGGCGACATCAACAACGCCCTGGTCCTGGGCTCGCTGTACAACGGGGTGGACACGCCGCCCTACGCCAACGAAGACCAGCAGAACAACCTCCGCGTCTTCCAGAGCCGGTCGGGCCACCGCCTGACCTTCGACGACACCGACGGGGCCGAGCGGGTGGAGCTGGTCCTCCACAACGAGGAGATCCGCATCATCTGGGACTCCGCCAACAAGGAGCTGTCGGTCTACTGCGGCAAGGACATCATCATCGAGGCCAAGGAGACCATCAGCTACAAGTGCAAGGACTTCAAGCTCGAAGCCAGCAACTCGATCAACGTCAAGGCCGGCATGGAGATGAAGGTCCAGACGGGGACGAACTGCTCCATCAACGGGGGCCAGCAGCTCACGCTGTTCGCCGCCCAGACCATGATCAACTGACGGAGCGGCCATGATCAACGGAGCCGTGGTCGGGATCGTCATCGACAACGTCGACCCCGACGGCATGCACCGGGTGAAGGTGGAATTCCCCGTCGACTCCGGCGAGGGGCTGTCGTCGTCCTGGTGCCGGGTGGCGTCCCCCATGGCCGGCAAGGATCGGGGCCTGGTCATCCTGCCGGACATCGGCACCGAGGTGGTGCTGATGTTCGCCTACCGCACCCTGTCGCCCTACGTGGTCGGTGCGGTCTACAACGGCGCCGACGACAAGCCCGAGCCCTACCACAACGACGACGGCAACGACGACAAGCGGGTGTTCTGGTCCCGCAACGACCACATGGTCGTCTTCGACGACACCCCCGGATCGGAACGGGTCGACTTCGGTGCCCAGGCCGGCAGCCGGCTGGACGCCACCAGCGGCCCCATCTACCACACCCTCGAGTCGGCCCGGATGGTGATCAACGAGTACTGCGACGGGAACACCAAGGTCGAAGCCGTCGAGAACATCTCGATCAAGTGCAAGGACTTCAAGCTGGAGACCACCCAGAACGTCCAGATGCAGGCCGGCCGGTCGGCGGCGTTCCAGTGCGACCAGATCTCCGAGATCCGCAGCGGCGGCACCCAGATCTACTTCGCGGCCCAGACGGCGATCAACCCCAGCGC
>RFKJ01000248.1 GCA_003694325.1 Deltaproteobacteria bacterium | reverse complement strand
GAGCAGGGCGTCGAGGGCCGCCGGGTCGGTCACCGGGGCCTGACAGACACCGAGGGTGCAGACGTAGGCTGTGGGCTTGTCGTCGCGGGGGTGCTTGCCCTCGACGACGGGGGCGACGGCGGCGACGGCGGCGAGTTGGCTGTCGGCGACGGGGATCTCGACCCGCGCCTGCAGCGCGTGGCGGCGCAGGACATCGCGCATCGGGGCCGCATCGGCGCCATCGGGCCAGGACAGCACGACCTCGCGCGGGTTGGCCTGGCGCCACCACAGGCTGGTCAGCATGTCGGACAGCGCCCACGGCGCCTTCTCCAGCACCTGGCCCAGGCTGTCGATGCCGGCGTCTGCCCGCTGCCGGTAGCGGTCGTCGAGGGTGAGCGCGTGCAGCCGCAGCAGGCTGGCCACCATCAGCGAGGGGCCGCTGGGGAAGGCGCCGTCGTCACGGGGCCGGGCCCGCGGCAGGCGGCGGTCGTGGTCTTCGGCGGTGCGGGCCCAGCCGCCGCCCTGGGCGGCGTCCAGCTCGAAGTGCGCCTGGACCTGTTCGTCGAGGCGGATGGCGGCCCGGAGCCACCGCGGCTGGCCGGTGGCTTCGAACAGGGTGATCAGTCCCCACATCATGCCGGCGTGGTCTTCCAGCACGGCGTCGGGCCCGCGAACGCCGCTCCGCCACGACCGGTGCAGGCGACCGTCATCGTCGACCAGCAGTGTGAGGACCGCGTCGGCGGCGGTCTCGGCGCGGTGGACGAGATCGGGGCGGTCCAGCAGCACGCCCCCGCGGGCGAAGGCGGCGATGGCCAGGCCGTTCCACTCGGCGACGATCTTGTCGTCGCGCAGCGGCTGGGGGCGCTGGTCTCGGGCGTCGAGGAGGGTCTGCCGGGCAGCGTCCAGCAGGGCCCGGGTCTCGTCTTCGGTCCGGCCCAGGGCCGCGGCGACCTCGGCCACGGGCCTTGCCCGGTACAGGACGTGGCGGCCCTCCAGCTCGACCTCGCCGTCCAGCCCCCAGCGCAGCCTGCCGGCGGCGGCCTGGTCGGGGGGGAGCAGGGCGTCGAGTTCCTCGGGGGTCCAGGTGTAGCACCAGCCCTCCACCCGTTCGCCACCGGGTGCCAGGCTGTCTGCGTCCAGGGCGGATGCAAAGCCCCCGGACACACTCAACTCGCGGTCCATCCACGACAGGGTGTCCAGTGCCACCGCCGACAGGTCCGGCCGGTCCAGGGCGGCCCCGGCTTCGGCGTAGGTGACGGCGAGCAGGGCGTTGTCGTACAACATCTTCTCGAAGTGGGGGACCCGCCATCGGTCGTCGGTGCTGTACCGGTGGAAGCCGCCGCCGAGCTGGTCGTGGATCCCGCCGGCGGCCATGCCCTCGAGCGCCTGGGTGGCGATGGACACGAGCCGGTCGTCACCGCGCTGCAGGCCGGCGCGGAGCAGCAGGCCGGGAGGCAGGCTCGACGGGAACTTCGGTGCGCCACGGGGGCCACCGGCCACCGGGTCGGCGATGCCGACGAAGTGGGCGAGGCCGTAGTCCAGCGCCAGGGCCTGGTCGATCTCCTTCTGCGTGCGGGTCTCCAGCCGGCGGGTCAGCTCGGCGGTGAGCCGGCTGGCGTCGCCCTCGATGTCGGCGCGGCGGGCCTGCCAGGCATCGGCGATCTGGGTGGCGATGGTGAGGAAGCCGACGCGGGCCCCGCGGTCGCCATCCCGCGCCGGGAAGTAGGTGCCGGCGTAGAAGGGCTGGCCGTCGGGGGTCATCCAGACGGTCGTCGGCCATCCGCCGTCACCGCGGATGGCCTGGACGGCGGCCATGGTCAGGGCGTCGACGTCGGGCCGCTCCTCCCGGTCGACCTTGACGGCGATGTAGTGTTCGTTCAGGAACCGGCCGATCTCGGGGTCTTCGAAGGACTCTTCCTCCATGACGTGGCACCAGTGGCAGGTCGCGTAGCCGACGCTGACCAGCAGCGGACGGCCGAGCTCGTGCGCCAGTTCGAAGGCCTCGTCTCCCCACGGAAACCAGTCGACGGGGTTGTGGGCGTGCTGGCGCAGGTAGGGGCTGGCCTCGAGCAGCAGCCGGTTGCTCCACAGGGCGGCGCCGTGATCGTCGACGTGCCGGGTCCGCGGCTGGTAGTCGGGCGGCAGGGCGGCGACGGCCTCCGCCAGCGCCGAGCGAACCGCCCGGGGGCGCGGTGCAGCCCCCGGAGGGGCGTCGGGATGGGCGCGCGGCGGGACCCTGGGGCTGCAGGCGAGCACCAGCTGCAGGGGGATCATCGCGGCGCGATCGTCGTCGTCATGTCCATGGAGTTCTGCATGTCCATGGACTGCCCCTGGGCCTGCAGGTTCACGGTCATGTCCGTGTGCATCTGCATGTCCGACCGGGTGGGCATCACCCGGTCGAAGCGGAGCACCGTGGAACCGCTGCCCTTGGATCCCATGTGGCTGAGGACGGCGGTGGCGCCGGGCGGGAGCCCATCGGGGGCGAATGCCTGGGGTTCCGCCGACTGCTGCACGTCGACCCGCAGGGTGATGGTGGTGTCGGTCAGCTCGACCAGTTCGTAGGAGGCCACCTGCTGGAACTGGAGTCCGCCCTCGTTCATGTCGCTGGTCAGCGTCCATCGCGCGCCGACCCCCACCGGCTCCTCGGGCAGGGGGGCGCTGGCATTGGCCATGCTCTTGCGCATGTCGGCGACCATCTGGGGATCGGCGCCCGCCGACGGGGTCAGCGTGGCGTCCCGGCTGACACCGGTGGGACTGACGGTCACCTCTCCGGAGGTGCCCTCCAGCGGCTGCATGGCCGCCGACATGGCGGTGACGACATCGGTCCCGACGTCGTCGCCGGCGCCTACGCCGGTGTCGGCGATGGTGAACCGGTAGCGGATGTCACCGTCGGCTTCGATCTCCAATACCTCGAGGTCGAGGTCGAGGATCATCGGCGGGATCTTCATGGCGGGCATCGTCGTGCCGCCCATGGCCATCTGCGAGGCCATCTCCATGGTCATCCGGACCTGTTCGGTGGTGCCGGGGGCGGGGTGGAAGCGCAGGGGCCGACGGGGCTCGGCACCCGGATCGACCAACGCCAGCGAAGGCTCGGCGAGGGCGGGGACCGAGGAGAGGAGGATGGACAGGGCGGTGACGGGCAGGGTCATGCGGGCTCCCTACGGATGACGGGGTTGTAGCCCGATGGGCGGCGTGGTGGCGGCTCCCGGTGGTGACCGGGTCGGGCTCAACCGCGCTCGACCACGGTCAGCTCGCCGCTGCCGAACTCCTCGGAGAACGGCGTCACCCGCAGGGGCACCCACCGGTCGATCAGCGCCAGGACGCCGTGGGTGAGGAGCCCGGCGGTGCCGGCCACGGCCAGGCCGCCGAGAAGCTGGATGGCGATGCGCAGCGGCAGGCCGGGCGCGTCGACGGCGAAGGCCGCGGCGACCGCCGCCCAGAGGCCCCCGACGAGGTGGGCGCTGCCCACACCCACCGGATCGTCGAACCCGCGGTGCAACAGGTGGTGGTCGGCCAGCACGGCGAGCCCTCCACCGATGAACCCGGTGGCGGCACCCCAGGCGGGTCCTCCGAGGAGCGCCGCGGCCGAGACGGACACCAGCCCGGCGACGGCGCCCAGGCGACCGGCGCGGACCGGGTGGGTCGGCAGGCGCCCGACCCGCCGGGCGACGAGTCCGCCGGCCACCCCCGCGGCGGCGGCGAGCAGACCGACCAGGATGGCCCCCGGGACCTCGGCCCGCCAGCCGAAGCGACCCCCGGCGACGAGTCCCAGGCTCCCGAGCACGACGAGCCCTCCCCCGATGACCTGCATGGCGTTGGCTCGGACGGGTCGGCGGCGGGGACGCCCCAGGCCGTCGTAGCGTCCGCGCCGGGGGCCGAGCGCGGCGGTCAGGGCAAGGCCGGCGGCCCCCGCGGCCACGTGGACCGCGATGGCGTTGCCGTGGTCGATGACCCCCAGGCGGGCCAGCCATCCGACCGGGATGCCGTCGGGGCGACCGCCATGCAGCCAGTGACCGGTGAGCGGGAGGATGACCCCGGCGACGAGTGCGGCGGTGAGGAGGCTGCACACCGGGCGGGCGCGCTCGCTGCCGCCGGCGCCGGCGATGACCACCGCCGCGCCCACGCCCAAACCGTGCCAGGTGGCCAGGGAGGCGCGCCAGGATGCTCCCGCCCCCCCGAGATCCACCGGGCCGGGCGCCAGGCCGACCAGGCCGGCGAGGCTGGGACCGTGGACCCACGAGAACCCGAACAACCAGGTCAGCAGCACGGCCACGACGAGGTCGGTGCCCACCCGGACCGGAGCGGTGCGGATGCCCGCCGGGCGGCTGTCGCCCAGCTCCACCGCGAGCAGCCCGATGGGCAGCAGCCCGACCAGGGCAGCGCACAGGATCAGCCACAGGCTGTCGGCATCAAGGGGGGCCATGGGGGTCGTCGCCTCGCCGTGCCGCAGGCGAGGCCTCCTGCGAATGCACGCCCTTGTTGTAGCGGACCGGCCCGGCGACCCGGTGTGTGCTTCGGTCACGGAGGGCTTGCAGGTGTCACCGACCCCGTCGCGGGGTGGCCGCCAGCGCTCCGCCGCGGTGGTCCGGCGGGGCCGCCGCGGTCGGCCGAGGTCGGGTCAGGTACCCGCCTGCCCGGCTTCCACCCGGCGGGTCTCGGCCATCGCCTCCTTCACCGTCTCGTCGGACCAGGCGAAGGTGCCGAAGACGAGGTCCCACAGGGGCGAGCTGATGCCCATGTTGAGGTGGAACAGCCGGTAGTGGTGGACGGCGTGGGCGCGCCGCAGCAGCTTCCCGATCCGGGTCCGGGGCGAGCGGAAGTGGTGGGTGTAGTAGTGGATCCAGTCGTAGAGCAGGTAGCCGAGGGTGGTCCCCCCGAACAGCACCCACACGATGTCCATCGGGAGCAGCGCCGAGTACAGGGCAAAGACGATGGCGGCGATGGGCCACGACAGCAGCGGCGGCGCCACCAGTCGCCACTTGTCGTTGGGGAACTGGTGGTGGTAGCCGTGCAGCAGGAACAGCATGGTCTTGCCGAAGTCGCTGTCGCCCGGGTCGAAGTGGAAGACCCAGCGATGCAGGCTGTACTCCAGCAGGCTGAAGGCCAGCACCCCCGCCAGGTAGATCGGCAGGCCGACGAGAGGCCCGCGGGGGCCGGTGACCGCGAGCCAGGCGCCGTAGCCGATGAACCCGGCGAACCACACGCCGGGCAGGATGGGGTGGCTGGTGGCGAAGACGTGCTCGACGATGGGGTTCTTGTAGACGCGCAGCCGCGCCTTCTTGCGGTTCTCGGGGCTGGGGGCCTCGACCTTCTTGTCCCAGCGGTCCAGCACTTCCTTGAACTCGTCGGTGAAGTCGAGCAGGCCCATGGTCACTCCGACGGCGAGAGGCTCGGTCATTGCACCGATGGTTCGCCGAGGCGTCGATAACGCCGTCGGGCGGGGAACGGGGTCGGCAGAGGCCCGGCGGCACCGCGGCGTCGTGTCGCGGCCGGGACGGCGGGGTCCCGCCGCGCTACGTGCGGTGGAAGCGCTGGCAGGCTGCATCGCCGGGAGAACGCGTGCGACTCATCGATCTGCTCAGGGAGCGGGGCCTCTCCCGCGGGGACGCCCGGCGGGCGCTCAAGAGTGGCAAGGTGCTCCTCGATGGCGTGCCCACCGCCGACGAGGGCCGGATCATCGACGACCCGGGGCGGGTGCGCGTCGATCCCAACCAGCCTCGGCGGGTCCCCGGGCGGGACCTCGTGATCCTCCACCGGGATCCCGGGTTCGTCGTGGTGTGGAAGCCGGCGGGCCTGTTGTCGGTGCCGGCACCGCGGCAGGGCGGCCAGAAGAACGCCCTGGCCGCGGTGCGGCGGGCATGTGGCGCGGGTCTGCCGGTGCATCGGCTCGACGAGCAGACCAGCGGCCTGATGCTCGTCGCCCTGGACGAACGGCACCAGCTCGCCCTCAAGGAGCTGCTGGAGCGGCACGAGGTGGAGCGGGGGTACCGGGCGCTGGTGTCGCAACACTTCCCCAAGGAGTCGTGGAGCATCGAGAGCGAGCTGCTCCGGGACCGGGGCGACGGCCTGCGGGGCAGCCTGCACCCCCCGGCCCCGCCGGGGCGTCCGACCCGTCCCCGGCGGGTGCACCCGCCGCCGGACCAGGACACCCGCCGGGCGGTCACCCACGTCGCCCTGGTGGAGAACCTCGCGCGGGACGCAGCCCTGGTCGCGGCGCGGCTGGAGACCGGGCGCACCCACCAGGTCCGGATCCACCTCGCCGAGATCGGCCACCCGGTGCTGGGCGACCCGCTCTATGCCCCCAGGCGGGTCCGGGCCCGGGCACCGCGGCTCTGCCTGCACGCCTGTCGCCTCGCCTTCCCCCACCCGGTTTCGGGCGAGGCGATGGTGTTCGAGGCGCCGCTGGCCGATGACATGGACCAGCTCCGGCGGGCGTTGTCCCACCGGGACCCCCCGGACGCGAGGCCGAGGGGCGGTCCACGGGGTCGGGG
>RFKJ01000247.1 GCA_003694325.1 Deltaproteobacteria bacterium | reverse complement strand
GTGGCGGGAGCCGTGGCCGCGGCGGCGCGGCCATCGGCGTCGGCGACGTCGTGGGTGGCGCAGGAGAGCAGCAGCGAGAGCGCGAGGATCAACACGGGGGCTCCGGGGAACCGGGGGGTGGCGTGGGCCACCGTCCCAGGCGATCGATCACCGGGTAGTGGCGGCGCCAGGCCGCGACCATCCGGTCGAAGGGGATGTCGGGGAAGCTGCCGTGGTCCTCGACGTACTCCATGAACCGACCGCCGTCGGGGTCGTACTCCTGGAAGATGCTGTCGTGGATCCCGTCGAACTCCAGCGGCTGCACCCCGAGCCGTCGGCAGAGCTCGACGTTGAACGCCGGCGTCGCCGCCACCCAGCGACCGCCGAGGTACAGCTCGCAGTAGCCGTGGAAGACCAGCAGGTCCGTGCCGAGGAACTCCTCCAGCCGGGCGGTGCCGATGTGGTTGCGGACGTTGGCGAAGTGCAGGCGGCTGGGGATGCCCAGGGCCCGGGCGCAGGCGGCGAGCAGGTTGGCCTTGTCGATGCAGTGGCCCCCCTCCTCGGGAGCGCGCTCCAGCAGGCCACTCGCCCGAAAGCCATCGGGATCGAGGCGCACCCGCCACGGGTTGTAGCGCCAGCCGTCGCGGATGGCGTAGTACAGGGCGACGGCGGCCTCCCGGGGCGGGCGCCCCCCGCCATGCGCCCGGGCGAAGGCGATCACCGCCGGGTGGTCGCTGTCGACGAAGCGGTTGGGGCGCAGGGTGGCCGGGTGGGGCGGATCGGGCGCGATATCGGGGCTCATGTCCCCAGTCATAGCGCGTCAGGGCGCCGGGACGCGCAGCAGCTCGAAGACCCGCGGGTTGACGGTCGCGGTGCGGTCCACCAGCTCGTCGTAGGGCTGGTCCAGCTCGCTGACGAGGCCCCAGTTGTTGTCCTCCCCGTCGAAGCGGCCGTGGATGGGGTCGTCGACCCAGCGGTACCAGTGCCAGCCGACGATCCACGGCGCCTGCTGCCAGGTGGTCACCTGGTCTTCGTAGGCCTGGGCGCGCTCCGCCTGGGTGTCGAAGGTCGGGTAGACCGGGGGCCAGGAGTTGGGCAGGCCGGCGTCGGCGGCGCGGAACCCGAACTCGGACACCAGCAGGGGCTTTCCGGTCAACGCGTGGATGGCGGCGAGGTCGGTGCCCGGGTCGACCCCGCGGGACAGGGCCAGCGCCGCCTCCTCGAGGCCGTCGATGTAGGTGTAGCGGTTGACCGAGACCACGTCGACGAGGTCGGCCTGGGCCCGCCACACCGCCTCCGGCGTCATGACGCCGACCTCGCGGTTGCCCAGGATCAGGTGCCCGGGGTCAGCCTCCCGGACCGCAGCGACCGTCACCTCGAAATAGCGGCGCGCGACCTGGGCGAGAAAGCCGTCGACCAGCTCGCGGGCCCGGCCCTCGGCGTCGAAGTCGAGCGCGTCCCAGGCGTCGGTGGCGGCCAGCAGCTCCTCCTCACCGGAGAACGACGTGGACAGCACCTCGTTGAGCTCGTCCAGGCCGTCGGTCTGCTCGAGGAGCCAGCGCACGGCGGCCTGCTTGCCCGCCGCCTCGGCCGGCAGCGCGAGGTAGCTCTGCAGCAGCGTGTCGAGCGTGCGCCAGTCGGGCCCCCAGTGAACCTCGTTGTCGAGGAAGTACCCGACGACGTTCGGATCTCCGGGCCGGACCCCGGCCGCCACTCGGGCCCGGACCTCGGTCACCCACGCCTCGTCGTAGTAGTCGGCGACCTCGCCGGATTCCCAGTCGTCCTGGGCGAGGCCGAGGTGGATCGAGACGGTGGTGTGGGGGGCGAGCAGGTCGGTGTCGCTCCACGCGCCCACGCCGTGGAAGCCCCAGGCGGACAGCCTGGCCGCGGTGGCCTCGGCCCAGGCGTCGTGGTCGGCGTAGCGTGCATCGACGGTGTCGGCGTAGACGTTGGCTCCGGTGACCCGGTCGGTGGAACCGGCCGGACCGGTGGTGTTGACAGCCACGCTCACGGCCGGGTGGCCCCCCGGGGTCACCAGCCAGGTGCGGCCGCAGAGGGTGGTGACCTCGAAGGCGTCTCGCGGTCCCAGATCGGCCCGGGTATCGCCGCCCCAGGCATCGAAGCTGGCGGTTCCCTCGACGGTGACACAGCCATCATCGCTGGACCCGCTGTCGCCGGACCCGCTGTCGCCTGACCGCCCGCCTGTCCGGCTGGGGTCGCCAGAGGAGGATGCGGTGCAGGCGATCAGGGCGACCAGGAGGACCACGGTTCACTCCAAGCGGGGGTGAGCATCCCCGCCGACCGCGCCGACGTCCACGGGCAGGCATGTCGACCGCTCCGCCTGCCGGGGGGCGGGCATGCGGTCCGTAGCCTGACCCGGGTTCAGGTGGGAGCTTGCCCGGACAGCTCGGCGACGAGCGCGCGCACCCGGTCCGGCGTCGGCGGCGTGGGGTCGACATAGTACTCCGTCGCCGCGCCGTAGTCGTCGGGCCGGTGCAGGGCGATGATCTCGTCGCAGGCCGGGCCATGGTGGGTGGCCGACGCCTCGGTCATCAGCGGCGTGGCCAGGATGATCGAGGCCGCGCCGGCGGATCGGAGGGCCTGCAACGCGGCCTGGACCTGGGTGTCGGGGTGCAGGCCGTCGTCGACGAGCAGCACCCGCCGGTCCTCGACCGGGGGCAGATCGTGGTGGGCGGCGTGGCGGGCCTCCAGCTCGGCCAGGTCGGCTTCGAACCGGGCGTGCCCGGCGTCGGCGGTGCTCGGCGCGGCGTCGAGGAAGCCGGCTCCCCGCAGGCTCGCCCGCATCCGGCTGGTGGCCTCCAGCCGGTGCAGGGTGCCGCCGCCGGTCTCGATCACGGCGATGTGGAGCGGCAACCCGAGGGCCCGGGCGATGGGTGCGGCGACCTCGACCCCTCCGCCGGACAGGCCCAGCACCAGGTCGATCCGGTCGCGGTGGGGCCGGAGGCGCTCCACGAGCTGTTCACCTGCGTCGGTGCGGTCCTGGAAGTAGGGAAGTGGCTGCATGGGGGCCTCCACCGATGGTTCTCGCCCTTCGTCCACCGGCAACCTGTGCACCGTTCGTCGGCGGGCAAAGCGGGGGAGGGGATGTGTCGCGGCCCCACCC
>RFKJ01000246.1 GCA_003694325.1 Deltaproteobacteria bacterium | reverse complement strand
GCCCCAAGCACTTACCAACACTCGGGAATTTCGGACGGTTTGGCGGATCTCTGCCGATGGGGCGTTTCCGGGGGCCTCGGAGGCCCAGCCGATGGGGAGAAAGGCTTGCTGCGATGGGGGTAAGTAGTTGATCTTGTTGGGATTGGCGAATCCCGGCGGCCTCGGGCGGGACCCATGATCGCTGAAAGCCCACTTGTTTCGTCGGTTTTCAAGGATCTTCGGGGCGAGGATGCCCCTTGCTGGTGGAGACTCGCCAAACCTATCACCTGCAACGCAATCGGGGTGGAGGAGCAAGCCCCCCGGCTGCGACAATCCGCCGCAGAAAAAGATCGGGGCTCGGCGCAGCGGCCGGTCCTCCGCCCCCGCGTGCGCGGCGCGCGAGCCGGATCGCCGTCGCGAACATCCCGCGGCCCCGTCGACGCAACGCCGCCCCAGGCTCGCCCTGCGGCGCGCGCGGGCGGCCGTCGGCGGGCCCCCCGGCCGCCGGTCTTCCCCCGACCCCGACGGGTTGGCGGGTCCCCGCCCGGGGGCCGTCGAGGCCCCGCCCCGGGGGTCCGTCCCGATCGGCGGCGGTGCCTCCAGGGGCAAGCCGTCTCCTGCTGCAGGCTCGCAGGGACCACACACACCGGACCGCGGCCCCCACGCCCCGCCTGTGGAGAGCCGCCGAGGCGGGCGCCGCCGGGCAAGCCCTCAGGACCCGCACGGCAGCCGGAATCCAGCCGAGGCGCGCCGGAACAGGGATGCCCCGACAAGCACCGTCCCGACACCGGCCGGACAGCAGACAGGCAAGGCAGGCCCCCCTCTCTCCGGGAACACCCCATGTGGGACGCCGATCGGCCTGGCGTCTGCCGACGTGGGTCCACGCCGGCGGACCGCATTCGGGATGCGCGGTGGCCGGACGGTGCCGAGGCGCCCCGCAACGGGGCATTGCCGGGCCAGGTGCGCCCTGATGCGCCGCCGTCGGCGGCGGCCTCGTTCGACCCACGGCAGGCGGCGCCACCGCCGCACCACGATCCACGGGCTGCCCATGGTCGTCGCCGATGGGGCGGGGCCGGACGACGACGGTCCGAGTTGATTCGGGTCGTCCACGGGGACGGGGACGGGGCCGGAGAGAGTGCGCGCGCCCGACACCTGCGACAAAGACCCGGTGAGGGCCGATGGGTTCCCTGCGCGAATACCGTGCTATTGTCTCCCACGACTCGCCCCCCCCCCGACTCGATTCTTGCGGAGACGTCCACGTGGTCGATATCGAAGCGCAGGTCCGGCGCCTTGGCGCGACCGGCGACTGGCCCGCACCCCACCTGCTGCTGTGGGAAGCCACCGACCTGTACGACTACATCCTCGAAACCCAGTCCCTCAGCGTCGTGCGCGGCGCCAGCGTCCTGCTGGACCTGTTCTGCGAGCACGTGGACGAAGTGCTCCGCGACGCCGCGATCGACGAGGACCACTACGCCCTGGTCCAAGCCAGCGCAAGCAAGGTGGTGCTCGTGGTGCGGGACGAACAGGTCGCCGCCGTCGCCGGACCGGCCCTCCACGCACGCTTCCAGCAGCCTCCCTTCCGCGGGGCCAGCGCCTGGGTGTCCGCGCCGCTGGATGCAACCCCGGTCGCGACACAGATTGCGGCGCTGTCGGCACGAATTGTGCTCCAGCGCATGCGGCAACTCGACGTGGACACCGGTGGCTATCCCACACCGCTCGATCCTGGCGTCGCCGGTGTCGACCCCATCGACGGAGTCCGCCTCGTCCCACGAGACGCCCCCGCCACCCGAACCCTGACCGCAGACGACGATGAGGGGCTACGACTGAGCGACCACACCCGCCCACTGTTCCGTGTCGGCCAGCAGCACCGCTTCGGGCTGGCGGAAGCGCTCTACACCCGGTGGTGCCAGCGCCAGGGAGACGAGTACCACGGTTCGACCTGGACGCTGTCTCAGTGGGCGTCACTGGCAGAGGAGCAGCCGATCCGATCCACCGATCGCCCCTTCCCCGACGGCACCCGCTTCCTCCAGGACTTCCAGACCCTCGGTCAGGCCAGCCGGCTGCCGGGCTACATCGCGGTCATCGAAGCCGATGGCAACAGCTTCAGCCGCTGGATGGCGCAGTTCTCCGGTGTCGCCGACATCGCCCGGGCCGCGGCCGTGCTCGAACGCGCGATCCACGACGCCCTCGTCACCGCCCTGGACCCGGAACTCGCAGCCATGCACGCGGCGATCACCGCCGGTGGTCAGGCGGTCCAGCAGGCCCAGCTCATCGTCTCCGCCGGCGACGAGTTCGTAGTGGTGCTCCGCGGGGATCGGGGCCTCCCCGCCGCCCTCGATTTCCTGTCTGCGTGGCCGGACGCAGCCCGGCGGGCAGCCGACGATTTCGGACTGGTCTGCGACCGACCGCTGCACACTCATGGCTTCGGCCTGGGGCTGGTGATCAGCCACGCCACCACCCCGATCCGGCATCTCCGTCGGGCAGCACACGAACTGCTGGAGGAGGCAAAGGAGCGGGCCAGGCAGACCCCACCCGCCGACGGCCAGGCCTCCAGCGCCCTGGACTTCGCCCTGCTCAAGAGCCACGACGTACCTCCGGACGGCGTGGTGAAGGAACGGGAACATTGGCTGTCCTCACCGGGGTCCGACCGGAAGATCCACCGCGGCCCAAGGCCTCCGGCCGAACTGTCCGCGCTCGTGGACCTCGCCCGCCACCTGCTGGACCAGGGCTTCCCCCAGCGGCAGCTCGAACGCCGGGCCGCCTGGCTCAGCGGCCCGTGGTTGGAGGGCAACGCCGCCTGGAAGGACCGCCCACGCTGGTCCGATGACGCCAAGGCCATTGTCGAAACGCTGCCCGACAGGTGGAGGGGGTGGCTGACGAAAGCGGGCGACCCCGCCATCTTCGAGCTGCGCGACCTCCTCGACCTCGTCGCCGTCGAGGACCGACAGGCCACCGGACAAGGGGGACGGCCATGACCACCCTGCACCTCACGCTGGTGACCGAGGGCCCGGTGCTCAGCGCCGGGCTCGGCGCCGACCTGGTCGGGCTGGACGCGACCATGCGTCGCGACGGCGCGAACCGCCCCCTCCTGCCGGGCAGCCACATCCGGGGTCGGGTGCGCGAAGCCCTGGGCGAGTTGCTGGCCACGCTGCACCAGACCGACGATCCGGTGGTCGTCGAGGGCAGGCTCGCCCGACTGTTCGGAGGAGCGCCGGGGGTCGAGGGGGGCGCGCCCAGCAGCCTGTTGTTCGGAGACTTCATCGCGGCCACCGGTGATGGCGAAAGCAGACGACACGACAGCGAACATCCGCACGTCCTCACTGCTGATGCCCTCACCCTCGGCAGACTCCGCACACGAACCCGCGCCGGGACCCGCACCCGCGTGGCCATCGATCGCCACACCGGCACGGCTAGAAAAGCCCACCTCGGCTTCGTCGAAGCCGGGTCCCAGGGCGCCCGGCGAACCTGGCACGGCACGGTGACCGTCCCCGACGGCGGAGCCGCCGGGTTGTCCGCCGAAGAGGTCGGCCGGCTCGTAGTCTGGGGCTTGCGCCTGGCCGGGTCCGTCGGCCGCAACACGATGTCGGGCTGGGGCCGCATCGCCGATGTCCGGACTCGGACCCATGGGCCACAGCCGTCGCTCACGCCCGATGACCTGGTCCGGCTCCTGGCTGCGCTGGACGAGGCAACGCCGCCAGCCGCCGTCGTGATACCCGCGGCGTCGGACACCGACGGATCCGACCCGAGCCTGCTGCCCGTCGACATCGCCATCGTCCTGCACAGTCCGCTGCTGGTCGCCGACGGTGGGCCGTTCGCCAACGTCTTCGAGGGGCGCACCGACATCCCCGGCAGCGTCATCCGTCGCGGCCTGGCCGACGCGCTGCTACACACCGCCGGGCGGCCGCGCGGCGGGTGGGTGGACGCCTCGCTGGCGGAGCAACTGCCCGCAGAACTGCGCCCCCTCGCCGATGGTTTCGGCCAGATCCGGAGCAGCTTCGGGTTCGCACCGGTGGCCGAGCACCCGGGACAGCTCGACGCGCCAGTGCACGCTCCGTGGCCGGCCTCGGTGGTGGTGGACGACGGCCGGCATCCGACCTGCCTGCTGCGCGTCCTCTCGCGAGGCGACGCCGATCTTCGCCTGTTCAAGCAGTGGGTGGTGGACCGGGGGCCCCTCGTCCACCGCCGGCAGGACCATGTCCGCCGCACCCTGCTGGCCAACGTCGCCAAGGACCGCCGCACCGGAGCCGGCGCCGAAGGGCAGCTCTTCGTCAACCGCGCCATCGCCGACGCATGGCAGGTGGGAGACCAACTCGAACGGGCGCGTTTCTACGCGCGCCTGTGGGTGCCCACCGCCGCGGTCGGCGCGGTCCGAGCGCTGCTGCCCCGTGTCGAGGCCCTGGGCAAGAGCATCGGGCGGGGGCTGGGTCGGGTGCGCCTCTACCTGCTTCCCGACGATGCGTCGGCCCTGCCGACAGAACAGTCCGGGTGGGAGGAGCGCCTGACGCAGTGGAATGAAGGTCACGCCGGGCCTACCGAAGTACCGGTCACCCTCGTCACCGAGACGCTGCTGCTGGACGCCGCCGGGTGGCTGGGCGACCCGCCGCTCCAGGTGGGCGCCGATCTCACCGCCGCCTACACCCAGGCGTGGCGCGACGCCACCGGCCTCGAGGATCTCCAGCTCGGGTGGTTCTCCGCGTCGCATCGCCTTCGCGGTGGCGCGACTGCACGGGGCCGGGCGGCCCTGCCCCCGCTTGTGACCACCCGGCCGGGGAGCTGCTTCGTGCTCCGGTTGCCAGGAATGACCGTGGAACAGGCGATCGAAGCACTGCAGCCCTTCTCGGAGACCGGGGTGGAGCACCCGGCGCTGCTGGCGCAGGCAGAGGACCGGTGGCGACGGATCGTCCCCTACCGGTCGGCCAATGGCTACGGCCAGCTCTTGTTCGTTCATCCTTCCCACACCGCTCAGGGGGCGGCACAGTGACCATCCAGCAACTGCAGCAGGAGCGCTTCCTTCCCGGGCCGCGCATCTACAATCTCGTGCGGATCGAGGGCACGCTCACCACCAAGACCCCACTGCACATCGGATCGGGCGAGCAGGCCAGCACTGGCGAGACCGATGCCGAGGGCAGGCCTCGCAACAACCTCAAGCCCGTGCTGCTCGAGGTTCCCACCGCAGGCGCGACCAGCCGGCGCAGCGACCACGGCGGCTGGCCCCCCGATGGCTGCCGGCCGTTCATCCCCGGCAGCAGCCTCAAGGGAGTGCTCCGATCATGGTGTGAACAGCTGTTGGCGCCCTGGGGCGACGACGCCGCCTGCGTCGGTGGCGATCAGCGCCTCTCGACGCGGGACCTGGAAGAGCATCTTCGCGACAGGCGATCGCAGGCGACCGAAGAGCAACGGAGCGCGCCCGGCTTCGACGATCGCGTGCGGGCCGACCTCCTCCGCCAGCAGGTCGACCTCGTCAGCGGCGTGTTCGGCACCGGGCGCTGGCGCGGCAAGGTCGAGGTGGGTCCCGGCCGGGTCCAGGGGAGGGCCCGCGCCCGCGATCTCCTCGCCCGCCTGCCTCGGGTCGCCATCGACCCGGTCCTCGGTGCAGCCGAAGACGGCAAGCTCTTCTTCGTCGAGGTCGTGCGCCCAGGCACGGAGTTCTCCATTCAGCTTCGACTGCGCAACGTCCGTCGGTGGGAGGTCGGCCTGTTGGCCCTGGCCCTGGAGTCCCTCAACGACCCCGACTTCCCCACGCGGATCGGTGCCCACACGCAGCAGGGGCTGGGGCAGGTGACCTGGTCCGTCAAGACGTGCACGGTGGTCGGGAACTTCGATGGCGGCGGCGACGGCGCGGACATCGTCAAGGCCTACGCAGCGGCAGCCCTGGGACGAGCGGGCACCTCGCGAGCGTGGAACGACCTCTGCCAGGAAGCCATCGGCGACCTGCGAGCGCGGCTCGACGCCATCTCCATCGAGGAGGGCTGATCGATGTACGGTCTCGTCCTCTGCCAGGCCCGACTCGACGTCGAGTTGGTCGTCCGGTCGCCCACCCACGTCGGTGGCGACGGGGCAAGCGATCAGGTGCAGGGCTACCGGCGGCGCCCGAGCACCCGCACCAAGGCGCGTGGGTCCGAAACCATCGAGCTGCGTCGCAACGGCGCCAAGCGCCCCGGAGAGTCCGAACTGGCGCTGCCCATCCACCGACTGGGCGATGGGGAATTCGACCTGTTCGTACCCGCCAGTTCGTTTCGCGGGGCGGTGCGCCACTTCCTCTGGAAGCGGCTGCGGCGGGCCCGGCGGGACCAGGTGACCGACGCCCGCTGGGCCATCGATCGGCCGGCGGACCGGGATGATCGCGAAGACGGCGCGGACCCGACCACCGCCGCGTACTGGGAGCCCCGCTTCGGCGGCGTGCTGATGCGCCACCTCTTCGGGTCGGAAGCCCGGCGTGGGGCGCTCCGCTTCTCGTCGCTGGAGCCCTCCCACCACCGCGACCAGCCCGCCATCCCCTACTCCGACAGGGAAGAGGTGCTGTTCCGCAGACCTCGCCCCACCTCGCCCATGCGAACCCTGGTGCGCAACCGCCTGGACCGGTTCACCATGGAGTCCACCGAGGGGCTCCGCAACTTCGCCGCCATGGAAGCGGGCACCACGCTCACCGGCAACATCCAGCTCGACAGCTTCTCGTGGTGGCAGCTCGGGGCGCTGGGCCTGGCGCTTCGCGGCATGCAGGATGGCAGCATCCGGCTGGGACGCCGTGGCGGTACCGGTCTGGGTCGGGTGGACTGTCGACCGACGCGGCTGGTCCTGCGTTGGCACCGGCGGGTCGCACCGCTGGAGGGCCGGGAGCTACTCGACACCGATGGCTGCTTGGCGTTGCTCGGTCGGGAAGACGCAGACCGGCACCGCGGCGTATTCGGCGACCGGCGGATGTTCGTCCCGACGATGTCCGAGCGGGTGCCCGACGTGGGCGACATCCAGCTCGCCCCGGCCGGCCCCGCAGGCCAGTGGCGCCAGGCAGAGTGGACACAGTCCGCCGACGGCGACCCGTCCATCATGAACCTGCTCCTGGGCATGACCGCGACCCTCGCGGACACGGCCCGGTCGCTGTCGGGAGGTCCCCATGCCTGAGCACTACATGAACCCCTTCTGGTTCGTCCCCACCGACGGCGAGGTTGGCGCCCGCTTCTCCGTCGTCGGGTGGGGGCTGGCGGCTGCCGATGGCCCGGGGGAGGGCACGGCCACGGACGGCGACACCGAACTCCTCACCGGCCGGATCCACCTGCGCCTCAAGACGCTGACCCCGCTGCACGTCACCGGCGCCATCGACCCACCCGCGAACGGTGCGATGCAACATCGGCACTTCTACCGTCGCAAGGACCCCGCCGGGGCTGTCCGGCCGGTGGTCGAGGGTTCGAGCATCCGCGGCATGCTGCGCGCCTACGTCGAAGCCCTCACCAACGGCTTCGTCAGTGTCTACAAGGACGCCTACGAAAAGGTCGACGGCAGCCAGGACCACAACCGTGGCCGGCACGTGGGGTTCCGGGTCGGACCAGAACCCAAGGAAGGGACCCGCAAGGCCGAATGGGACCGCCAGCGCGACGGGCGATTCGTCTTCGGCGACCAGGAGCGGGTACACGCCGTGAACAGACCGGACCACCTGTGGGCACCCGCATCCGTTGCCCGGGCCGACGGTCCGGGACGCTTCCGGGACGAGGTGCGACTCGACGCCGCCAGCGTCATGTTCGGCCTGACCGGCAGTGGCGAAGACACGGGAGAGGCCGATCGGATGGCGATCGCCGGCCGGGTACGGATCGACGATGCCTGGTTCTCAGACGACGCCCTGCAACAACACGACTCCCTGGATCTCGCCAGCAACGCGTCCATGGGCGGGCCCAAGCCCAATAAGTCGTCCTGGTGGTACTTCAAGCCGGGGCTGGTGCGCGAGCGGTCCGTAAGAGCGAGAGGGGGCCTCAAGAGGGTCGCCGAATTCGTCGGCGCAGACCAGTACCGTGGGCGGAAGTTCTACTTCCACCAGGACCCGGGAAGGTGTGTCCGGTGGTATCGAGACAACTGGCGCGGCCTGAAGACGGTGGCGACCGAGTGCGTCGGGGGCGGCAGGGCGTCGGAAGTCTTCACCATCCACTTCGATGGCCTGCCCCGCAGCCTCGTCCGCCTGCTGGTGGTGGCGCTGACGCCCAGCCAAGGCGTCCGGCACAAGCTCGGGGGGCTCCGGCCCTTCGGGTTCGGGTCGGTGGAGTTCGACATCGACCGGATCGATCTGCTGATGCCCGGCTTGGATGGGCTGGACCTCCACGCAGGCGGACCGTGGCGGGAAGCCTCGGCCGCCGAGCGCAGCGCCCTGCTGGCCGACGGCACCGACGAGCAGACACGGGAGCTGGCCCTGGCCCACGTCGGGACCTGCTTGGTGGACCCCAATGCCTGGAAGTGGATGCGGCTCATCGCCACGTGGAACAGCAACTTCGTGGGCACCGAAGCCAGCCTGTTCGTCTACCCGCCGTTCAAGGAACCGGGCGGCTTCGCCAGGCCGGTGCAGAGCCAGGCCGTGCGCAACGTGCGCGTGGACCGCAAGCGCGTACACCTGCCTGAAAGCCGACCGCAGGTTCTCAAGCAGATCCCTGGCGCCATTGCTTCCACCAACCCGACCAAGGACCTCGACCACTACCAGGAGACTGCACGGAACTTCGATGCCGTGAAGAAGAACGCCCGGATATGACCGATGGTGTCGACCAACGCGCACCGCGTCCACCTGATGGAGCCCTGTTGAGCCTCCCCGACGCAGCCCCCGGACGACGTCGACCTCGGTGTCATCATCGGCAGCGAACGCCTGAACCTGGGGTTGCTGATGCGGGCCAGTGCGGGACCCGATGGTCCACAGAGCCCCAACAGCAAGATCCGTCCCCGCGTGTGGCTGACCTGGCCTCCACCCCCCGCCCGCGTCGCCGACAACTGGGCGCGCAACGTGCTGGACTGCCTGCACGACGCTTCCGGGATGGGCCTGCAGCTCCAACTGTACACGTCCTCGCTGGGCGCGGCCCTGGTGCGAACCAGCCACGACCTGTTGGTCGAACTGCAGCAGCCCAACACCGCCCCCATCGAGTTCACCGCACCAAGGCTGCAGCCCGCGACCGAGACCGTCGCCGGCTGGCTGGCAACGCTCGGTGACCGGTTGGGGTGGCCGAAGGCCGACCCAGGCAACGAGGTCGTGACCTGGGCGTGGAAGGACACGGTGACCGTGGAAGCAGCGTCGGTGGTCCGCCAGCTCGTGACGAGTCGGGACCCGGCCGAGTGCGTCCATCTGCTGGCCGAGAACCGCGGGCCCGCGGCCCTCTGGGC
>RFKJ01000245.1 GCA_003694325.1 Deltaproteobacteria bacterium | reverse complement strand
CGGGCGGCTCGGCGCCCCAGGCGTCCGGCGCAGCCACCAGCTCACGCGGCGCCCGCGCTTCGACCAGCACCGCGGCCGGCGCCTCGAGGTCGGGCACCGGCAGGGCTTCGAGGACCTCGGCCACATCGACGGCCGGCTCCTCCACCGTCGCCTCGTCGGCGGTGGACTCCCGGGCGGCCGGCTCGTCCACCGTCGCCTCGTCGGCGGTGGACTCCCGGGCGGCTGGCACGTCCACCGTCGCCTCGTCGGCGGTCGGCTCCTCGGCGATGGCTGCCCGGGCCATGCCATCGCCCTCGAACCGCGCCAGCTCCCCGTCGATCCAGGCCGAAAGCGACTCACCCTCGGCCTTCCGGGCCACCTCGGTCAGCATCCGGGCAACGGCGGCGGCAGCCGGCCGGTCACCCGGCTCGAAGGCCAGGCTCTGGACGAGGATCTCGATCACCGCGGGCGGCACGAAGGGCACCGCCGTGACCAGGTCGCGGACGCGAGCCCGGCAGGCATCGGCCTGGATCGGCAAGGGGGGCAGCGGCTGTCCGGCGAGCAGCTCGTAGAGCAGCGCCCCCATGGCGTACACGTCGTCGGCAGGCCCGGCCCCGCCCCCGCCCAGGTCGAAGCCCCGCAGGCGGAGGCGCCCGTCGCTGCCGAGCACCACGGCGTCGGCCGTCAGCCGGCCGTGGACGATGGGCGGGCGGGCATCGTGGGCCGCCGCGATGATCGCGGCGACCCGGCCCACCAGCTCGGCGGCGACCCGCAACGGCAGTGGCACGCCCCACAACGCCGCCCGCAGCGCCACACCGTCCCATCGCTCGGTGACCCGCACGAGCCGACCGTCGATGGCGCCGAGGTCGAGCAGGGCGACCACGTCATCCCCGCACCGTCGGCGCAACAGCCTCCCCGCCGCCAGCAGGCGCCGAGCCTCGGACGGGGTCAACGGCCGGGACCACTCCAGCGGCTCGAGCCGCACCGGCCGCCACGAACCTCCTCCGAGCTGAAGCTCGGCGTCGACGCTGCCGTCGGCATTCCGGTCCTCCCCCAGGCGGATCCTCCGTCCGCTCACCAGGTGGACGGGCGGCTGCTCCGGGTTGCGCACGGTGTCCTCGACGATCCAGGCGGCGTCCGGTGGGGGGATGGCCAGCCTCCCGATGCTACCCCGTCGGCCCGACACCGGTGGCCGACAAGGCCGGACCGCCCGGCCTCACCCGTCGCCGTGGCGCTTGCCGCCGCGCCGCCGCTTGTAGCGCCCCCCCTTGCGCAACCGGCTGGCGACCATGGCCCGCTGGCGCTCCTTGTAGCGCTCGTGGGCGTTCTCGCCGCTCTCGTTGGCGATGGCCGTCTGGGCGTCGACGAGCTGGAACTCCGTCTGGACGAAGACGATGCGACCCAGCATCGCACCGTACCGGGCGTGGCCGAGATGGTCGATGCGCACCGGGTAGTCGACGATGAAGTTGACCACCCGGTAACTGCTCCCCGAGAACGGGTTGTCGTCGGGGTTGAAGGGCTGGTGCTCCTCGGCGGTGAACCCGTGGAGCTGGTCGGCCAGCTCCTTGTAGGGCGGCCGGCTCCACTCGGCGTGGATGTCCACCAGGTTGTTGTGGCTCTGGCCGGGGATCACGTAGTTGAACGGGAAGACGTGGCGCGTCAGCCAGGCCAGGGCCGGGACGATGTGCTCCCGCTTCTCGGTGACGATCCGGAACCGCAGCTTGTCAAACACCATGGCCGCGGTCGCCTCCCGCTTGGCGAGCAGCTTGGTGATCGTCGACTCGCGGCTCTTGCGGTTTCCATAGAACGAGACGATGGGGAACCCCTGGTCCCGCATGTGCTGCGCGGCTTCGCTGATGTGGCGTTCGGCGAGCCCCAGCAGGTCCGCCTCGGAGAGGGCGGTCTGGTGACGCAGCTCCGCGGCCTCCATGTGCACGATGGTGTGCATCAGCTTGAGGATGGCGCAGGCGAGGATCTGGCGGCGACGGAACCCCCCGGTCTGGCTGGCCAGCAGGAAGATCTCCCGCACGTCGTCGGGCTGCTTGAGGTCCTCGGGGAACCGGAGCCCGAGGTGCTCCTCGAGGTAGGTGATCGCCGAGCGATGCACGTACTTCATGCGCCGACGGTCCTCCGGGTCGTCCGGGTCGATCCAGAGGAGGCGCAGAAAGGCGTCCACCGACGCCAGGTCGGGGAACACGGCCCGGTTCCAGTCGATGACCGAGTTGCCTCGCAGGATGAGGCGGACGGCCTCCAGGTCGGCCACGGTCAGCTCGAACCCGTCGACGACCTGCGAGAACCGCGTGTCGATGGTCAGCGCATCTGCATCCTGGGGCACACCTTCTTTCGGTGCGACGTCCACGGCACTCCCGGGGCAAGCAGGGGGATACCCGCGCAATAACGCGCCGCCCGCCCCTGCCGTCAGCTCCGGGACGGACCGGGTCGCCCCGTGCCGGGTCTCTGCGGGTCGTCCAGGGAGGGACGCCACGTTGCCCGGGTTCAGGCCCATCGTTAGCTGCGCGACATGCCTCGCTCCCGCGCACTCAGCAGCTTCTCCCAGGGCGCCCGCGCCACCTTCGCCAATGCCACCACGGTCCTGCCGGTCGTGGTCGTCATGGCCTTCATCGCCGCCATCGCCGACCAGGCGATCTACGACGCCTTCGGCGGCGACGGTGCCCAGGACCAGGCCACCCTCGTCAAGGTGCTGTTCGCCTGGTTGGGGGCCAGCCTGCTGCAGGAGATCCTGCTGGGGCCCATCGTCGGCGCAATCGCCGTCTACGTCGGCCGGATGCACTCCGCGGGCCAGGCCGCCGCGCTCTACCCGGCCATCAACTTCGCGCTGGGGCGGTACAAGCGGATGTTCCTGCCGCGGATGATCGCCCAGGTCAGCATCCAGATCGGCGTGGCGCTGCTGCTATTCCCCGGGGTGATCTACGTCACGATGTACGCCTTCGTCGACTCGGTGGCCTGCCTGGAGGAGAAGGTCTGGCCCATCGACCGCAGCAAGCGCCTCACCCGCGGCCGGCGCGCCAGCATCGTCGGGATCTACCTGCCCGCCGTGCTGATCGCGCAGGTCCTGGCCTTTGCCGAGCTGTGGGCGCTGCAGCAGGGGGTCATCGTCCTGGCGTTGATCTTCATCGTGATCTACCTGATGTTCTTCGTCGTCAACGTGGCCTTCTACAAGCTCTACGAAGAGCGCACGACCTCCGTGTCCAGGCCGGCGGACGACTCCGGGAGCGACGGCAGGGCGAGCACCGAGCCGGCCACTCCGGCATCGCGGTGACCGCACCGCAGTGACCAGGACGCGCTGACCGCTTCGCAGGGTCCCGAAGAACCCGAGGATGCGTCATGGCTGCTCCGCGCGCCTTCCTCGACCAGCTTCCCCGGCTGATCGCACCCGGCCGGGCCATCGCCGGGCTGCCGGCGGGAGCCGCCGCCTACGCCATCGCCCGGCTCGCCGGGTCGCTCGACCAGCCCCTGCTGGTCGTCGCCGCCACCCGCGACGACGCCGCCCGCCTGCACCAGGAGCTGCGGTTCCACCTTGACGCCCTCTCCGGCCCGCCCGTCCTGCCGCTCCCTGGCGACGACGTCCGCACCTGGGACGGAGTCTCGCCACACCCCGACATCCCGCGCCAGCGGCTCGCGGTGCTGGACGCCCTGGCCCGGCAGCAGCGGGTGGTCGTCGTCGCCAGCGCCCGGGCGCTGCAGCACCGCCTGCTGTCCCCCGAGACCTTCTCGTCGCTCCACCTGGACCTGCGGGTCGGCGACGAGGTGGCCCGTGACCGGCTCCAGCGCACCCTCGCCGACTGGGGCTACCTCGCGGTCCACCAGGTCGAGGAGCCCGGTACCGTCGCGTTCCGCGGAGGGGTCGTCGACATCTGGTCCCCCGGGGCCCCTCCGGTCCGCCTCGACTTCTTCGACGACGAGCTGGACGAGATCCGGGTGCTGCACCCGGAGGTCCAGCGGTCCGGCGAGCCGCTCTCCCGGACCCGGATCCTGCCGGCTCGCGAGGCGGTCGTCTCCGACGACGCCGTCTCCCGGGCCAGCGCCCGGATGGCCGAGGCCGTGGACGTGATGGGCGGAGGCCACGGGACCCGGCGCCGGGTGCTGGCCGACCTCCGGCAGGGGCTGTGGTTCCCCGGCGCCGAAGACTTCCTCGGCGCCCTGCACGAGCTGGTGTCCTGGTCGCAGTGGTGGCCGGCCGACGGGCCGATCCTCGTCGTCGACCCCCCGGCGGTCGACGCAGAGCTGGAGCGCTTCTGGGGCCTGGTCCACAGTCGATGGCAGGCCGTGCCGGTGGAGGAACGGGCGCCGGTGCTGCCGCACTGGCGGTTCGAGGACGCCGCCAGCGTGCGGGCCGCCCTGGGGCGCGCGACGCGGATCGAGGCGGTGGCGGTGGACGAAGCCCCGGACCTGGCCTGCCGCAGCAACGAGCCCCTGGCCGTGGGCAAGGGGGAGCTGGCTCCCGTCGTGGCCCGGCTCTCGCAGTGGCTGGACGAGGAGTGGCGACTCGTCCTGGTCTGCGACGACCGCACCCGCGCCGAACGGGTCCTCGCCCTGCTGGAGCCCCACGGCCTGCGCATCGAGGAGCGGCCCGCTGGACAGTGGCCGGCGCCGGGCGGCTTCGCCCTGTGGCTGGGGGCCCTGCCCCGGGGCTTCCACTCTCCGTCCGACCGGATCGCCCTCATCACCGCCGACGAGCTGTTCACCGCCAAGCGGCGCCGCCCCGCCGCCCACGTCCCCCGCGATCTCAAGGACGCAGTACTGACGAGTCACACCCAGCTCGCCCAGGGGGACCTGGTCGTCCATGCCGTCCACGGCATCGGCCGGTTCCTCCGCCTGCGTCGGCTGGCCCTCGGCGGGCCCGGCGGCGTCGAGCAGGACTACGCGGAGTTGGAGTACCGCGGCGGCGACCGCCTGTACCTGCCGGTGACCCGGCTGGACCAGCTCTACCAGTACCGGGCGGTCGGCGACGTCGTCCCCCGGCTCGACAAGCTCGGCGGCGAGACCTGGGCCGCCCGCAAGGCCCGGGTCCGGGACCGCGTCCTGGCCATGGCCCACGAGATCCTCGCCCTCCACGCCCAGCGGCAGGTGGCCGAGGGACACCGCTACGTGGGGGAGCCGGAGGCCTGGCGCCGATTCGTCGAGGCATTCCCCTACGTGGAGACCGAGGGCCAGCAGCAGGCCATCGACGAGGTCATGGCCGACCTCGCCGACGCGCGCCCCATGGACCGCCTCATCGTCGGCGACGTCGGGTTCGGCAAGACCGAGGTCGCCATGCGGGCCGCCATGCGCGTGGTGCTCGACCGCCGCCAGGTGGCGGTGCTCTGCCCCACGACGGTGCTGGCCTTCCAGCACAGCCGGAGCTTCGCGGAGCGCTTCGACGGCTTCGGGGTCGAGATCCGCCTGCTCTCCCGCTTCCAGGGCCCCAAGGAGACCCGGGAGATCCTCGTCGGCCTGGCGGACGGCAGCATCGACATCGTGATCGGCACCCACACCCTGCTGGGCCGCAACGTGCGGTTCAAGGACCTGGGGCTGGTGGTCGTCGACGAGGAGCACCGGTTCGGCGTCCGGCAGAAGGAGCGCATCAAGCGCCTGACCCAGGCCCGCGCCGGGGTCCCCATCGACACCCTGGCGATGAGCGCCACGCCCATCCCGCGGACCCTGTACATGGCCATGAGCGGCTTGCGGCAGGTGTCGATGATCGCCACCCCTCCGCCGGGGCGTCGGGAGGTCCGCACCCGGGTGGCCCACTTCGACGAGGGCCGGATCCGGGAGGAGATCCTCCACGAGCTGCGACGCGGGGGACAGGTCTTCTTCGTCCACAACCGCGTGCAGTCGATCGATCGCCTGGCCCACCGTCTCCGCGAGATCGTGCCCGAGGCCCGCATCGCGGTCGCCCACGGCCAGATGTCCGAGGACGAGCTGGAGCGCGTGCTGGTCGGGTTCGTCAAGCAGGAGTCGAACGTGCTCCTGTGCACCACGATCATCGAGTCGGGCGTGGACATGCCCAACGTCAACACGATCATCGTCAACCGCGCCGACCGGCTCGGCCTCGCCCAGCTCTACCAGCTCCGCGGCCGGGTCGGCCGGGCCACCCGGCGGGGGTACTGCACGCTGCTCATCCCCCCCGAGGCGTCGCTCAGCGGCGATGCGGCCCGGCGCCTGCAGGTGCTGGTCGAGCACCAGGAGCTGGGCGCGGGGTTCGCCATCGCCCAGGCCGACCTCGAGCTTCGGGGCAGCGGGAGCCTGCTGGGAGAACGCCAGCACGGCAACATCCAGGCCGTCGGCCTGGACACCTACGTCGAGCTGCTGGAGGAGGCGGTCCACGCGGCAAAGGGAGAGGTGAGCCGGGCGCGCCTGGATCCCGAGGTCGACCTGGCTGTCCCGGCGCTCATCCCCGAGGGGTACATGCCCGACCTCGACGACCGGCTCACCGAGTACCGCCGGCTGGCGGTCTGCCGCACCCCGCAGCAGGTGCGGGACCTGGTGAGCGCCTGGGAGGATCGCTACGGCGAGCCCCCCCCCGAGGTCCTGAACCTGGGTTGGACCGCCGAGGCCCGACTGCGGTGCCGGGAACTGGGGATCGAGCGGGTGCGGTTCCTCAACCTGCGGGTGGAGCTGGACTTCCACGAGAGCACCCCCGTCCGCGGCGACCAGGTCGTCGACCTGGTCCAGCAGCAGCCCGATCGGTTCCAGCTCGTGCGCCGCAAGGGGGCACCGCCGGACGAACCCGCGCGGAGACTCCGGGTGCGGTTCACGCCCGCCGAGGGCGAGCAACCCTTCCGGTTCCTGCACTGGGCGCTGCGCGAGCTGGAGAGGCGGGTCGAGGCCGGGTAGCCCCGCCGGGACTTGCAGCCCCTCCTGGACCGGGGACGCCCGCAGGGAGTCGGGGTGCGAGCGCCCCGCGGTGCAGCCGGGGGGGAGGGCGCCAACTACTTCGGCTTCATCCCGCCGGCGTCCCCACCCGGCCGGGCCTCGACCGGGTCGTCGGTCCCTGCGGGTTCACCGAGGTCCCCCCCAAGGCCGAAATCAGGGTCTTCGGTTGCCCCCTCGCCGGCCCGAGCCTTCCCGAGGGCCTGGAGGAAGCCGCGGGCCGAGCGCGGACGGTCCTCGACGCACACCGACAGCGATCGCTCCACCACCTGCGCGAGCGGCTCCGGACAGTCCGGGCGCAACTCCCGCACCGGTGACAGCAGGCCCAGCAGGGTGTTCGACAGGCTCTGCCGGAGGGTCGGGCCCCGGAAGGGCGGCACGCCGGTGAGCGCCAGGTACAGGACGGCGCCCAGCGAGAAGACGTCGGCGTGCGGCAGGGGCTCCTCGGCGCCGCGCACGAGTTCAGGCGCCACGTAGCCGGGCGGTCCCAGCGTCGGGTCCAGGTCCCCGGCCCCGGCCGCCGCCCACTCCTCGACCCGTCCGCACCGCATGGACTCCATGCCGACATCGACCACCTTCGGGAGCCGGCGGAAGAAGTCGTGCACCAGCAGCACCTGCGAAGCGTCGAGCCGGCCATGCACGATCCCCAGCTCGTGGGCCCGGGCGAGCCCCGCGGCGGCCCCCGCCACGATGTCCACGGCCTCGGAGACCGGCAGCATCCCCCGGTGCATCACCTCGTGCCGGACGCTCACCCCGCCGACATACTCCCGGACCACCCCGATCCGGTCGGTCAGCTCGACGATGTCCAGGACCGAGGCGAGGTTGGGATGCCGCAACCCGGTGAGCGCCATGCCCTCCGACAACAAGCGGCGCCGCTCGGCGGGGTCGGCCGGTTCGAACAGCTCCAGCACCCGCAGCCCGCCGCCGACCATCTCGCGCACGAGGTACAGCGCGGCCGGGCCGGGCGCTCCCATCCGGCGGATGATCTTCAGCGATCCGATGCGGGTGCCTTCTTCCACGGCACAGGGAACAAGAGTCAATTGCAACCTCGCGAACGTGTTTGCTCCCCGACGGACGCAGGCGCCCCGGAAGCTCGGTTCACCGACAATCTGGCCGCACCACCGCCGGTCATCTGTCTCGAATCGTTCCGATGCGCACCGGTGTGTCCGCCCGGGCCCCTGGCTCGGTCGGGCTCGACCTCCGGATGATGGACCGGGCTCGCCCCGCTCGCGGTACCATCGGTGCATCCAGGCCATGCAGTCCGTCCGGTCCCACCATGCACGCCCCCGATCCTCGCCCCCGCCGTGAGCCCGCCCACCGCTCATCGCCGGTGACCGGACCACGCCGGCCGGCGGCGCGTCGGCGAGGCGACCACCTGGCGGGGCGACCGGGTGGATGAGGCCGCGGCCGCG
>RFKJ01000244.1 GCA_003694325.1 Deltaproteobacteria bacterium | reverse complement strand
GGGCCAGTTGGACATAAGGCGCGTCTCGATACGAACGGGGGCACGCTCAGGGCGCATCCGGGGGCCAGGGACGGGGAACGGCGGGGACACCGACGGGATGGACGTGTCGCGTCGCCTGCGCTATGGTCTTGGCAAGTCAAGAGCCCCGCGCGTCTGCCGGCCTCCGGCTCGGTGGTGCGGGGCGGGGGGCGGCCGCCGCCGCCTCCGCCACCGGTCGTCCCTCCCGCTCCTCCCCGGTCCCCGCTGCTCGGGCCACCGAAGACTCTGTCCGCCGAAGACTCTGTCCGCCGAAGACTCTGTCCGCCGAAAGACTCTGTCCGCCGAAGACTCCGTGGGTCACTCTCCGCTCGTCCGCCGCCTGCTCTGGAACCTGCTGCCCCTGGTGGTGGTGGTGGTGGCGCTGTGGTCGACCCTGTGGGGGCGGGAAGGGCTGCTGGCGCGCCACGAGGTCAAGCAGCAGCTCTACGCCCTGCAGGACCAGGTGGCCCACCTGGAGGACGACAACGCCCGGATGGCGGCCCGGATCCGCCAGCTCCGCGAAGATCCCGACGCCGTCCGCCGCGCCGCCGCCCGGCAACTCCTGCTTGTGGAGCCGGGCACCACGGTCTACCGCTTCGAGTAGCCCGGCTGCGGCGCCCACCGCCGACCACCCCCGACCGGGTCGGTGGTCCGGTCAGCGCCCCTGGGGCTCGTCGTCCAGCGACCGGACGACCCGGAAGCCGACGTTGGCGGCCCGGGTCATCGGCCGCAGGCCGGCCCGGGAGGCGGCGCGACAGGCCCGCGCCGGCAGGTCCCAGGCCCCGCCCCGGACCGCGCGGCGGTGGCCCCGGGGATCCGGCACCAGGTCCTGCCGGGTGGGCGGGCCCGGCACCGCCGGCCGGGAGCCGCGCAATGACGGGCCCTGGGGACGGAAGACGTCGACGCACCACTCCCGGACACCGCCGGCCAGGCCCATGATCCCGTAGGGGCTCGTGTCGATGGGGTAGACCGAGACCGGCGGGGGGCCCTCGTTGCCGATGGGGGAGTCCTGCATGCAGTGGAAGGCGGGGTCGGCGTAGCCACCCCAGGGAAAGACCCGGCCGTCCACGCCCCGGGCGGCCTTCTCCCGCTCGGCCTCGGTGGGCAGGCGCCAGGGCTGTCCGTCCTTCATCCGCAGCCAGTAGCAGTAGGCCTGGGCGTCGTGCCAGGTGACGCCGACGACCGGGGACTCCGGCAGCAGGGCGAGCCCCGCCGCCCGCTCGGGCACGACCCAGCGCTGCAGGCCCCGGTCGAACCGGTACAGCGGGATCCGCTCCTTGTCGGCGGACACCAGGCTCGGCACGTACCGCTCGGCGATGTCCTGGCGCCCGTGGTGCACGAGGTCGTTGAGGAAGGCGAGGTACTCGGCGTTGGTCACCGGCCCGATCTGCATGACGAAGCTGTCCACCCAGATGCGGTGCCGGGGAAAGCTCCCCTGGGACTCGGCGTCCCCGCCGAACGGGAACCACCCGGCGGCGACGAGGCGCTCGCTGCCCGCCAGGCTGCCGGCCGGCGGCAGCTCGATGGGGGCCGGCTCGTCGGCCCCGGGTGGCACCGGCATCCAGGCCTCACCCCGGCGCAGCTCGATGGGGTAGCGGACGGTCTCGCAGTCGGGGTGGGTGAACTCCAACAGGTAGCGACCGACGGGCAGCCGGAGCCCGCGCAGCGGCGTCGGGCCGGTCTGGGCGTACCGGCGGGCGACCAGTCGGCGGGCGTGGAGGCGCACCTGGTGGATGGTCACCGAGGCACCGGCCGGGGCGGTCTCGACGTGGACGAGGGTGTCCGACCGGAGGTACTCGGCGTGGCGGCCATCGTCGTGCTCCGCCAGCAGGGCCCGGTATTCCCGGGCCGCCTTGTGGTTGCCCCGCGCCTCGGCGTCCTCGGCCCGCTCCCGGTACACGTCGGCCAGGAGCTGGCGGGCCTCGGCCAGCCCGGGCCGTTCGGCCAGCGCCAGCCGCGCCCGGGTGGCGATCTCGAGGTACAGGTTCTCCACCCGGTCGGCGAGGCGCTCGGCCTCCTGCTCCAGCGCCCAGGCGGCCTCCTTGGTCGCGAGGCTGTCGGTGTGCCGCAGGGCGCGCACCGCGGCGCGGGCTCGCTCGCCGGTGGTCAGTGCGGCCTTCTTGGCCTCCTGCAGCTCGGGGAGCCGGGCGCGGGCCTCGGCGACCTTCTCCAGCGCCCGCTGGCGGGTCCGCGTCCCCTCGATCCAGGCGTCGATGTCGTCGATGATGGCCTGGGTGTCCGGGTAGCGATCGTCCGGATCCATGCGCATGCACCGGCGCCAGATCTCGACGAGCTGCTCGGGGACGGGCACGCCCTCGATGGCCGGTGGCGGGCGGCGGGCGACCCGTCGCAGCACGTCCTTGCTGCGCCCGCGATACGGCGGCCGGCCGTAGAGGATGGTGTAGAGCACGCCCCCCAGGGACCAGATCTCCGACCGGATCCCGACCCGGTCGGTCTCGCCCCGGGCCTGTTCGGGAGACATGTAGGCCGGGGTGCCGACCACCACGCCGTGGCGCGTGCGGGTGCCGCGCTCGGCGACCCATGGCGAGCTGATATCGTCGCCGGAGGTGAGCGGGTCGGATTCGGGTTCCGCCAGGACCTTGGCGAGCCCCCAGTCCACCAGCAGCACCTCCCCATAGGCGCCGACCATGATGTTGTCGGGCTTGACGTCCCGATGGATCACCCCCCGATCGTGGGCGAAGCCGAGGGCTGCGCAGACCGTGCGGAAGGCGTCGATGCTTCGCCGGAAGGTCCACCCGGTCTCGGTGGCGACGAATGGACCGTTGCCCCGCGCCCGGTGGAGCTCCTTGATGAGCTGGCGGAGGGTGCTGCCCGACACCTCCTTCATGGTGATGTACCACCGACCGTCCGGGAGCTGGCCGAGGTCGTGGACCGGCACGATGGCGGGGTGCTCGAGCTGGGCGACGATGCGGGCCTCGCGGATGAACCGGGCGACCATGCCCCGCCGCTCGGCCAGATCCTCCTTGAGCGTCTTGATGGCGACGACGCGGTTGAGGGCCCGGTCGCGGGCTCGGTGGACGAGGCCCGAGGCGCCCTTGCCGATGAGCGTGCTGACCTTGTAGCGCTGCTCCAGCGGGGTGTGCTGGACCATCGGGCGGGTCGGCATCTCGACGGCCACCGAGACGCTGGCCGACTCCCGGCCCCTGCCCCGGCCTCCGGACCGGTCGGCGTCGGACGCGGCGCGTCCGCCCGCCCGGCGGGGGGCGCGGCGGGCTTCCCCGGCCACCGCCGCCGGCGGAGCCGAGTCTGCCCCGTCGCCAGCGGGAAGGTCGAAGTCGGAGGGGGCGGATGGTTCGGCGAACCCGGGCGCGGGCGGCGGATCGCCCTCGGCCCGGCCGCCCCTGGCCGGCTCGGTGGGGTGGCCGGCGGGCGGTCGAGGGGTGCCGTGCTCGGGAGGCGGCTGTGCCATGGGGCGCATGATACGCGTTGGGGGGAGCGCCTCCCCCGCGGACCCGCACGCGGCGGCAGGCCCCCGCCGTCCAGGAGCCGGGATCGTGCACGTCTACCGCTGGGATCTCGACAAGACCTACCTCGAGACGGACTTCGACTCCATCCGTGGGCTGGTCCGCAGCGCCACCGAGCCGGCCAGCGCGAAGCGATCGGTCCCCGGTGCGCGGGCGATCATGGCCGGTCTCTCGGCGCGGCCGTCGGTCCGGACCTACATCGTGTCGGGATCGCCCACCCAGATGCGGCCGGTGATCGAGGAGAAGCTCCGCCTGGACGGCGTCCGATGGGATCACCTCACCCTGAAGGACAACCTGGGCAACCTCAAGCGGCGGCGCTTCCGGGCCATCCGCGGGCAGTTCGGGTACAAGCTGCCGGTGTTGCTGTCGACCCGGGTGGGCCTGGGGCGGGCGGTGAAGGAGACCTGCTTCGGCGACGACGCCGAGATCGACGCCGTGGTGTACAGCGTCTACGCCGACGCCGTCGCCGGGCGGCTGGACGCCGACGACGTCAGCCGGGTCATGGAGGTCGCGGGCGCCTACCCCGACGAGATCGAGACCGCGCTGCACGCCCTGGAGCGGGTGGCGATCGGCGATGTCGTCGAGCGGATCTACATCCGCCTGGAGCGGCGGGTGCCGGCGGTGCGCTTCCGCCCGCTGGGCCCCCGCCTGGTGCCGGTGCATTCCTGGTGGCAGGCGGCGCTGTGCCTCTACCAGGACGGACACCTCGACGTCGACGCGCTGATGTCCGTCCTCGACGCCATCCGGCGGGAGCGGGGCCTCGACTCCTTCGCCCTCGCCGGGCTCACCCAGGACATCGTCCGACGAGGACACCTCGCCGCCTCGGTGCTCGACGGGGTGGAGCGGGAGGACCCGTGGCTCGACGCCTGCCGGGTCGCGGTCGACCAGCTCCGCGACCGCGACCACGCTCCGCCTCCCCAGCCGGAGACCATCGACTACGTGCGGCTCGTGCGCGAGTTCACCGGAAAGGAATAGAATCTCGATGGGAGGAATCCATCATTGATGGATCATGATGGCCCCCGGGC
>RFKJ01000243.1 GCA_003694325.1 Deltaproteobacteria bacterium | reverse complement strand
CCGCCGACCCGGTGGCCGGCGACCCTCGACTCTGTCGATCCGGTCCGGCGATCAGGCCCGCTCGACCTTCTCGACGGCGATTTCGATCTTCTCGATGGCCATGGCGGAGCTGTCCGAGTCCATGTCGGGCACGTTCCACTTGCAGGGCCAGCCTTCGTAGAAGTTGTAGCGGCCGACCTCGGTCTGGCCATCCTGGTCCAGGATGATGATCGAGCCGTGGCGGCGGTCGATCTTGCCGTCCTCGATGTTCTTGCGCCACTGCCAGAGGTCGTCGGTGGCGGTGTAGCCGCGCTCGAGCACGATGTTGGCGTAGGTGGTGCGGCCCGGCTTCTTCCGGACGACCATGTCGTTGCCCTGCTTGAACTCGATGACCTCGGTCTCGGAGTCCATGCCGGAGACGGACTTGAAGCCGCCGACGATCACCTTGTTGTCGTTGATGACCCCGACGATCTCGAGGAGGAAGTGGTACGCACCGTACAGTTCTTCGGTGGGCATGTTGGCGTTCTCCGTGGTGAGCTCGGTCCGGTTGATGACGCTTCGCCCAAGGACCGGGCGGGGAATTCGGAGTACCGGGCGAGAGCACCCCGAACGCCGTCACCCTACCAGAAGGAACGCCCCCCGTGGAAGTCGGAGGGCGTTCGCTTTGTGAAATCTGGTGACGGGTGCGGAAGTCCCGTCACCATCGGGCCGGCTGCGTGAATGCGCCGTCAGCGCGCTGCGGCGTCCGTGGTCTCGCCGGGGATCCGCCGGAAGGTGATCTGGCCCTCGCCGGTGTCGGGATCTCCGTCGAAATCGACCTCGATGGTGTCCCCGGGCAGGTAGCCGCCACGGACGATGGCCTTCGACATCGGGTTGAGCAGGTGCGACTGGATGGCGCGCTTCAGCGGCCTGGCGCCGTAGTCGGGGTCGAAGCCGGCATCGCAGAGCACCTTCCGCGCCGCCGGGGTGACCCGGATGTCGAGCTGCCGGTTGGCCAGGAGCTTGCGGACCCGCTCGAGCTGGATGTCGAAGATCTTGTCCATGTCCTCGCGGGTGAGGCTGTCGAAGACGATGACGTCGTCGATGCGGTTGAGGAACTCGGGCTTGAGGGTCCGCCGCAGCTCCTCCATGACGTCGGCGACGGCCTTCTCCCGATCCCGCCCCGCGGCGAGGATCTTGCGGCTCCCGATGTTGCTCGTCATGATCAGCACGGTGTTCTTGAAGTCGACCGTGCGACCCTTGCTGTCGGTGAGCCGTCCGTCGTCGAGCACCTGCAGCAGGATGTTGAACACGTCGGGGTGGGCCTTCTCGATCTCGTCGAACAGCACCACGCTGTAGGGACGCCGGCGGACCGCTTCGGTGAGCTGGCCGCCTTCATCGTGGCCGATGTAGCCGGGAGGCGCCCCGATGAGCCGGGCGACCGTGTGCTTCTCCATGTACTCGGACATGTCGATGCGCACGACGTTGTTCTCGTCGTCGAACAGGAACTCGGCGAGCGCCTTGGCCAGCTCGGTCTTGCCGACGCCGGTGGGGCCCAGGAAGATGAAGCTGCCGATGGGACGGTTGGGGTCCTGCAGCCCGGCCCGGGCGCGGCGCACCGCGTCGGAGACCGCGACGACCGCGTCGTGCTGGCCGATCACCCGCTTGTGGAGGTTCTCCTCCATGTGCAGCAGCTTCTCCTGTTCGCTCTGGGTCAGCTTGCTGACCGGGATGCCGGTCCACTTGCTGACGACCGCGGCGATGTCCTCGGCCGTGACGACCTCGCGGAGCATCCCGCCGTCCTCCTGCAGGGCGGCGAGCTTGTCGCTCAGCTCCTTGATCTGGTTCTCCAACGTCGGGATCTCGCCGAACTTGATCCGGCTGGCGCCCTCGTAGTCGCCACTGCGCTCGGCGATCTCGAGCTGGTGGTTGAGCTCCTCGAGGCGCTCGCGGGCCTCCCGGATCCCCTCGATGGCGTCCTTCTCGGCCAGCCAGCGGGCCTTCAGCTCCCGGGCCTCCTCCTCCAGCGTGGCGATCTCCTCGCGCATCTGGCGCGCCCGCTCCTTGGCGCCCTCGTCGGTCTCGCGGGACAGCGCCTGCAGCTCGACCTTCAGCGAGCGGACCTTGCGCTCGATGGTGTCGATGGGGGCCGGCAGGCTCTCGATCTCCATCTTGAGCCGGCTGGCGGCCTCGTCGATGAGGTCGATGGCCTTGTCGGGGAGCTGCCGGTCGGTGATGTACCGGTGGCTCAGCGTCGCCGCGGCGAGGATGGCGTCGTCGGTGATCTTGATGCCGTGGTGGACCTCGTACTTCTCCTTGATGCCGCGGAGGATCGAGATGGTGTCCTCCACCGTCGGCTCCTCGACCAGGACCGGCTGGAAGCGGCGTTCCAGCGCCTTGTCCTTCTCGATGTACTTCCGGTACTCGTCGAGGGTCGTGGCGCCGATGCACCGCAGCTCACCGCGGGCCAGGGCCGGCTTGAGCATGTTGCCGGCGTCCATGGAGCCCTCGGCCTTGCCGGCGCCGACCATGGTGTGGAGCTCGTCGATGAACAGGATGACCCGGCCTTCGGTGGCCTGGATCTCGGTGAGCAGCGCCTTGAGGCGCTCCTCGAACTCGCCGCGGTACTTGGCGCCGGCCAGCAGGGCGGCGAGGTCCAGCGACAGGACCTCCTTGTCCTTGAGGCTCTCGGGGACGTCGCCGCTGGCGATGCGCTGCGCGATGCCCTCGACGATGGCGGTCTTGCCGACGCCGGGGTCACCGATGAGCACCGGGTTGTTCTTGGTGCGGCGGGACAGGACCTGCAGGGTCCGGCGGATCTCCTCGTCCCGACCGATGATCGGGTCGATCTTGCCCTCGCGCGCCCGGTCGGTCAGGTTGATGGTGTACTTCTTGATCGCCTCGTAGCCGCTCTCGGCGTCTTCACCGGTGACCGACTGCCCGCCTCGCAGGATCTCGAGGGCACTGCGGAGCGACTGCGGCGTCAGGCCGTAGTCGCGGAAGAGCTGCCGGGGCTTGTCGTCGGTCTCGCCGATGGCGAGGAACAGCACCTCGCTGGAGACGTGCGTGTCGCCCAACTCGCGGGCGATCTTCTCGGCCTTCTCCAGCAGGCTCGTGAACTGGCGCGAGAGGCGGGCCTGGGTACCGCCGCTGACCTTGGGCAGCTCGTCGAGCAGGCGGGTCGCGTCACGCTGGAAGGCGGCGAGGTCGATCCCGACGTGCTTGAGGAGGCTCTGGACGACGCCCTTGTCCTGGGTGAGCAGGACCATCAGCAGGTGCTGGGGACGGATCTCGGGGTTACCAAGCTTCCCGGCGAGGTTCTGGGAATCGGCGATGGCTTCCCGGGACTTGACGGTGAACTTTTCGAATTTCATGGTGGGCCTCGGTGGCGGGGAACAAATGGTGGAAGCCGACGGGCATGCATGCGTGTGACTGGCCGTCGGACTCGGGTCACACCGAGTG
>RFKJ01000242.1 GCA_003694325.1 Deltaproteobacteria bacterium | reverse complement strand
CTGTTCGTCTACCTCGTCTACGGGGTCGGCCTGTCGGTGGCCGTGGCCCGGGTCGTGCCGCGCCGAAGGCTGGCCGCCCTGGTGGCCGCCGCGATCACCCTGACCGCCACGATCTCCCTGGCCACCAGCCTGGTCCGGATCGCCGCCGGCGACACCCTGTGGTTCCAGCGGATCGACCACCTCACCCCCAACCACAAGACCCTGGCGGTGTGCCTGGCCGGCTGGCTGCCCCTGTCGTGGACCCTGACGCGGCACCGGGTGCTGCGCCTGGGCATCACCGGGTTGGCGGTGGCGGCGATCGGCATCAGCCTCAGCAAGACGGCGCTCATCACCACGGCGCTGTCGGCGGCCCTGTTCCTGCCGCGGGATCGTCCCCTGGCCTGGCGCCCTCGCCTGCTGCTGCCCGCCGCCGCCCTGGCCTTCGCCCTGGCCTGGTACGCACCGGCGCTGGTCCGATCCCGGACCATGCTCGACGCCGCCCGGTCCCGGCACTCCCTCAACGTGCGGGCCTGGCGCATGTTCGTCGAGCACCCGATCGTCGGGACCGGCAGCGGCACCTCGACCACCTACGAGATGGTCACCTTCCCGCACTACCGCATCAACGGCGTCGACGCCCACGGGGCCATCCAGAAGGTCGCTGCCGAGAACGGCCTGCTGGGGCTGCTGGGCCTGCTGCTGTTCGTCGGCGGCGCCGGGCGGTCGCTGGTCGTGCAGTGGCGACGGGACGTCGCCGCCCACCCGGACACCGCTCCCCTCGCCCTGACCAGCTACGGCGCGCTGGGCAGCTTCGCGGCCCTGCACTGCAACCTGCTGCTGTCGACCGAGCTGTACTCCCCGACCCACTGGGTGCCCCTGGCCACGGCCTGGGGGCTGGCCCACGCCGGGGGCGCAAGGCACGAACCCGATCCCGCGGAGGCCCGGTGCGCGTCCTGATGGTGCACAGCTTCCACCACCCCCGCGGGGGAGACACCACCTACACCCGCGACCTCACCCGGCTGCTGGCCGACGCGGGGGACGAGGTCATCCCCCTGGCGATGCGTCACCCGGACAACGACCCGTCGATCTGGGCGCGTCACTTCCCCTCCTGGGTCGACCTCCGGGCGAACGACGACCCGGTCGCCCGGGGCCGGGCCGCCCTGCGGATGCTGTGGTCGGCGGAGGCCGCCCGCGCCTGCCGGCGGCTCGTCTCCGAGGCCCGCCCCGACATCGCCCACATCCAGCACGTCCACCGCCACCTCACCCCCTCGGTGCTCCGGCCGCTGCGGCGGGCCGGGGTGCCCGTCGTCTGGACGGTCCACGACTACGAGCTGATCTGCCCCAGCGCCCACCTCTACGCCCGGGGAGCCGCCTGCGAGCGCTGCGCCGACGGGCGCTACCGGCACGCCGTCGAGACCCGTTGCAAGTGGGGCTCGAGGGGCGCCAGCCTGGCCGTGGCCGCCGAGAAGCGACTGCACCGGTGGCTGGGGGTGTGGGCGATGGTCGATCGCTTCCTGTGCCCCAGCGCCCACCTGGCCCGCACCCTGGTGCGCTTCGGCGTCCCCGCCGACCGGGTGCAGCACCTGGAGAACTTCCTCGACCTCACCCATCGACCGCCGGGGGACTCCCCCGGAGAGGGGTGGCTCTACGCCGGTCGGCTGTCCGAGGAGAAGGGCGTCCAGGTCGCCATCGAGGCGGCCCGCCGCCTGCCGGGCGTGCCGCTCTACATCTACGGCGACGGCCCGATGCGCAACACCCTGGAGCGCCAGGCCGCCGACCTGCCCTGGGTGCGATTCCTGGGCCACCGGCCCCGGCCCGAGCTGGCCGCCCGGTTGGCCGCCGTCCGGGCCGTCGTCGTCCCCTCCCTGTGGCCGGAGAACTTCCCCTACGCGGTCCTCGAAGCGCAAGCCGCCGCTCGCGCCGTCGTCGCCAGCGACATCGGCGGCATTCCCGAGCAGATCACCCACGGTCGCGACGGCCTGCTGTTTCCCCCCGGCGACGCCGAAGCCCTGGCCCGCGCCGTCCGCCACCTGCTGACCGACCCCGCCCGGGCCCGGCAGCTCGGAGCCGCGGCCCGGACCCGGGTCGAATCCCGCCTGCAGCCCGCCGACCACCTCCGCCGGCTCCGCCGGGTCTACGCGGAGGTCGCTCGTTGAGGTAGGGGGGAGGGGCCAGGCCCGGGGTCCTTGTGCGCGCGCTGTTCTGCATCCCTCCCAGCGAGCTGAATGCCCGCGGCATTCCGATCGACCGTGTGTACGGTTGCAACTACGGTTTCGACTACAAGCCGGCCATCCACCTCCTGGCGGTGGCGACCTGGGCCCGGGACGTCCTGGGGTGGGAGGTCCGGTTTCTGGACTGCCCGGCCGAGGGGCTCGGTCTCCGCCAATTCCAGGAATTCGTCCGCGGCAGTCGCTGGGACGTAGTGTTGCACTGGGCGACCTACCTGTCGGCGGTCGAGGACCTCGCCGCGGCGCGCATCGTCCAGGACGTCTGGCCCCAGGCTCGGGCGGTGTTCATGGGAACCGCCCCGACCTGGAAGCCCGACGAGTTCGCGCTGGCCGGCGAGAGCTACTGCCTGCTGGGCGAGCCGGAGCACACGCTGCGCGACCTGGACG
>RFKJ01000241.1 GCA_003694325.1 Deltaproteobacteria bacterium | reverse complement strand
GTCGCTGATCTGGGAGCCGTTCTTCACCACCAAGGGCAGCGGCCGGGGCACCGGGCTCGGCCTGAGCGTGGTGGCCCGGGTGGTCCGCGAACACGGCGGTCGGATCGAGCTGCTGCCCAGCCGCATGGGAACCGAGGAGCGCCCCGGCGCCCGGTTCCGCATCGTGCTGCCCGGCGCCCAGGACAACCCCGCCGAGATCACCGAGCCAATCGTCGGCCGCGCCCGGCGCGTCCTGGTGGTGGAGGACGAGGAGGCCATCCGGGAGATGATCCGGACCGAGCTGGCCGACCGCGGCTACCAGACCCGTGCCGTGGCCAGCGCCGAGGACGCACTGGCGGCCATCGACGCCGCCGAGCAGCCCTTCGACGCGCTGGTGACCGACGTCGTCATGCCGGGCATGGACGGGATCACCCTCGCCCACCAGCTCTGCGAGCGCTTCCCCCGGCTCAGCGTGGTCATCGTCAGCGGCTTCATCCCCGAACGGGTCGATGATCTCGACCCTGCCTGGCAGGTCGTCCACAAGCCCTTCCAGATCGAGCAGCTCGCCACCGCCCTGCGCCGGGCCCTCGTCCACCGGGCACTCGACGACGAGGCCACCGGTCCGCGGACCATTCCTCCCCCATCCTGACCCGGTTCGCCCTCCCGACCGTGTCGCGTCGTTCAGCGCACCCCCGGCGGCGGAACCGGCGGGACCGGACGGTAGATCCGCCCGGCCGGCACCGACAGCAGCCGGTCATCCTCCACGAGGTACCCGCTGAGCGCCCCCCCGTAGACGCAGCCGGTGTCCAGGCCCAGGGAGTGCGGTCGGCGGTCGACGAGTCCCCGCACGGCGTCGTGCCCGTAGATCACCAGCGGCGGCCCCCGCCACAACGACCACCAGAACGGATCGTCGGGGCTGTCGCCGGGGTAGCGGCGCATGGCCACCGCCTGGTCCATGGTGGTGCCGGCGGGTCCGGCGCCCGGATCGACGCCGGCGTGGACCGCCACCCACGGCCCCTCCGGCCCCTCTCCGTGGATGAACAGCGGCAGCGACCCGAGCCACGCCACCGCCTCGTCGGGCAGGTCGACCGGGCCACCCCGCCGCGCCCGGTTGAGGATGGCGAGGTCGTGGTTGCCGAGCACCGCCTCGCACCGGTGCTGCTGGATCAGCCTCCAGGTCCCCCCCGGGTCCGGCCCCTTGGTGAACAGGTCTCCGAGCAGGATCACCCGGTCGGCATCGGCGAGATCGAGCAGCCGCGCCAGCTCGTCGCGGCAGCCGTGCACGTCGCCGACGAACAGGGTGCGCATGGGACCGTCCGTCACGCCGGGCTCGGGGGCAGTTCCTGGAGCTTCACCGCCCGCAGCTCGCCGGCCCGCAGCGACCGGATGGCCGAGACGGCGGCGCGGGCCGCGCGCATGGTGGTGATGCAGGGAACGCCGAAGCGCAGGCCGGCCAGGCGCATCGCGGCTTCGTCGTAGACGCTCTTCCTGCCCAGCGGGGTGTTGATCATGAGCTGGACGTCACCGTTGCGGACGTGGTCCACGATGTCGGGGCGCCCCTCGCGCACCTTGAACACCTGCTCGGCGGGGATCCCGGCCTCCTGCAGGGCAGCCCAGGTGCCGGCCGTGGCCAACAGCCGGAACCCCATGGCGTAGAGGGGCCCGGCGATGTCGGCGAGATGCTCCTTGTCGGCGTCCCGTACGCTGACGAAGACCCCGCCTCCCTGCGGCAGGCGCATGGACGACGCCACGAGGGCCTTGGCGTAGGCCTCGCCGAAACTCCGCCCCACCCCCATCACCTCGCCGGTGCTGTGCATCTCCGGCCCGAGCACCACGTCGTCGACGGCGAACCGCCCCCAGGGGAACACCGGGGCCTTGATGAAGTAGTAGCCGCCGCGGCTGCGCAGCGCCGGACGCAGGGGGGCTCCCACCCGGTCCGCGGGCAGGCCGACGTCGGCCAGGGTCTCGCCCAGGCACAGCCGGGTGGCGAGGGCCGCCAGCGGGACCCCCGTCGCCTTGCTCACGTAGGGGATCGTGCGGGAGGCGCGCGGGTTGACCTCGATGACGAACAGCTCCTCGCCGCCGTCGGCGTCGCGCTGGACCGCGATCTGGACGTTCATCAGCCCCCGCACCCGCAGGCGCTGCCCGATGCGCACCGTGGCCTCGACCATCCTCCGCGCCAGCCGATGTCCCAGGTCCACCGGGGGCAGTACGCAGGCGGAGTCGCCGGAGTGGACCCCCGCCTCCTCGATGTGCTCCATGATCCCGGCGACGTGGATGTCCTGCCCGTCGCCGATGGCGTCCACGTCGTACTCGATCGCCCCTTCGAGGAACCGATCGAGGAGCACCGGGTGGTTGTCGCTGGCGTCGAGCGCCTCGGTGAGGGCAGCCTGGAAGTCCGCCTCGTCGTAGCAGATCTTCATGGCCCGCCCCCCGAGCACGTAGGAGGGGCGTACCAGCAGCGGGAAGCCGATGCGGGCCGCCGCGGCGATGGCCTCGTCGCGGCTGCGGGCCATCGCACCCTCCGGCTGGCGGATGTCGAGGCTGGCGAGCAGGGCGTTGAACCGCTCCCGGTCCTCGCACAGGTCGATGGCGTCCGCGCTGGTCCCGAGGATCGGGCCGATGCTGTGGGACAGCTTCAGCGGGGTCTGCCCCCCGAACTGCAGCACCACTCCCCGGGGTCGTTCCCGGGCGATGACCGCGCCGACATGCTCGGCGGTGATCGGCTCGAAGTACAGCTTGTCCGAGGTGTCGTAGTCGGTGCTGACCGTCTCCGGGTTGCAGTTCACCATGATGCTGCGCAGCCCGGCCGCCCGGACGGCGTAGCTGGCGTGGCAACAGCAGTAGTCGAACTCCAGCCCCTGCCCGATCCGGTTGGGGCCGTTGCCCAGGATGATCACCCGGTCGGCGTCCAGCTCCCCGGCTTCATCCTCGTCTTCGTAGGAGCTGTACAGGTACGGGGTGAAGCTCTGAAACTCCGCGGCACAGGTATCGACCCGCTTGTAGACGACCTCGATGCCGGCCTCCCGGCGGCGGCTGCGCACCGACTCCTCGGTGGTGCCGAGGATCCGCGCCAGCCAGGCATCGCTGAGGCCCATCCGCTTCGCCCGCCGCAGCTCCTCGTCGGACAGGCCCGACAGGAATCGCCCGTCGAGCTGCCGCTCCACGGCCACGATGTCGGCCACCCGGTGCAGGAACCAGCGGTCGATGTGGGTCAGCCGGTGGATGTCGCTGCTGTCCATGCCGCGACGCAGCGCCTCGAACACCGCGCCGAGCCGGTCCGGCGTCGGAATGGCGAGGCGCTCCCGCAGCACCTCGTCCGACCATCCACCGGCGTCCGGCCAGCCGCCCTCCAGGCTGCTGATGGCCTTGCCCAGGGCTTCCTCGAAGGTCCGTCCCAGCCCCATGACCTCGCCGACCGCCTTCATGCGGGTGTCGAGGGTCCGGTCGGCCCCGGGGAATTTCTCGAAGTTCCACCGCGGGATCTTGACCACGGTGTAGTCGAGGACGGGCTCGAAACAGGCCGGCGTCCGCCGGGTGATGTCGTTGTCGATCTCGTCGAGGGTCAGCCCCACGGCGAGCTGCGCGGCGATCTTGGCGATGGGGAACCCGGTGGCCTTGCTGGCCAGGGCCGAGCTGCGGCTCACCCGCGGGTTCATCTCGATGACGTGGATCTGCCCGTCGTCGGGGTTGACCGCGAACTGGACGTTGCTGCCGCCGGTCTCCACGCCGACGGCCCGCATCACCGTCAGGGCCATGTCCCGCAGTCGCTGGTACTCCCGGTCGGTCAGGGTCTGGGCCGGCGCCACGGTGATCGAGTCGCCGGTGTGCACCCCCATGGGATCGAAGTTCTCGATGCTGCAGATGACGATGACGTTGTCGGCCAGGTCGCGCATCACCTCCAGCTCGAATTCCTTCCAGCCGAGCACCGACTGCTCGACCAGCACCTGGCCGACCGGCGACAGGTCCAGCCCGCGGACGACGATCTCCCGGAATTCGTCCCGGTTGTAGGCGATCCCCCCGCCCTCTCCCCCCAAGGTGAAGCTCGGCCGGATGATGGCCGGCAGGCCGGTGACGTCGAGCAGGGCTTCGGCTTCATCCAGCGACCCGGCGGTGCCCGACTCCGGCACCGCGAGCCCGTGCTCGATCATGCGCTCCTTGAACCGCTGTCGATCCTCGGCCACGGCGATGGCATCGGGTCGTGCGCCGATCAGCTCGACGCCGTGGGCGTCGAGTACCCCCGCCTCGGCCAGCTCCATGGCGAGGTTCAGCCCGGTCTGTCCGCCCACGGTGGGCAGCAAGGCGTCGGGCCGCTCCCGCTCGATGACCTGCCGGGCGAAGTCGAGGGACAGCGGCTCGACGTAGGTGGCGTCGGCCACCTCCGGGTCCGTCATGATGGTGGCCGGGTTGCTGTTGAGCAGCACCACGCGGTAGCCCAGGGAACGCAGCGCCTTGCAGGCCTGGGTCCCCGAGTAGTCGAACTCGCACGCCTGCCCGATGACGATGGGGCCGGAGCCGATGACGAGGATGGTCTCGATGTCCGTGCGCTGCGGCATGGGCCCCTCGCGGCGGGCGGGTGGCCGACCGCTCTAACCGCTGGCCCGGCGACGGGAACGGGGAACGGGGAACGGACAGGATAGAGTCCGGGCCGTGAACCGCTGCCTGATTCTCCCCGACCGCGCCGTGCTGCTCGGCACCGTCACCGCGCTGCTCGTCACGGCCTGCGCCGTGTTCGGCAGCGTCCGGGGGACCTGGACCGGCGACTGCGACTTCTCCGATGGCGACTACGGAGGCCCCATCTTCCTCGACATCGTCATCGAGCAGGACCTCGGCCGGCGCCTGCGGGGAGTCGCCACGGTGACCATCCCCGACGACGGGATCTTCGACGTCGACCTGGACGGCGAACGCGCCGGCGGTGGGATCATCCTGGAGATGACCATCCCCAGCGGCACCGGGGAGCTGGCGCTGCGCTTCGAGGGGTCCCGGGACGCCGACGACATCGAGGGAAGCTGCCAGCTATGGGTGCCCGGGGCCACCGCCCCCATCGTCGGCCGCGGCGAGCTGTCCCGCTGAGGTGGGACGCGAGGACGTATACTGTGGACAAGAGGGAAACCGTCGGGACAGGTCTCACCCGCCGCGTTGCCTGCAGCCTGCTGGTCAAGGCCGGTGCGGCCGCCGGTTGCGCACTGGCCTCCATCCCCGCCCGGGGCGACGACGCCCGCCGGGCGACCTCCGCGGTCTTCGCCACCCTGGACTGGCCCCCCTACAT
>RFKJ01000240.1 GCA_003694325.1 Deltaproteobacteria bacterium | reverse complement strand
TGGTGGGGCTGGGGTTTGGTGGGGCGGCCTGGGTGCTCGTCAACGTGCTCGTCGCCACCGAGCAGATCCCGGCGATGGTCCACCCGGGCGCACTGTTTCCGCGGCCCTGGGACATCCTGCCCCTGTTGCTGTTCGCCATCGCGGCGATCAGCGTCCTGCCGCGGCTGCACCGGGCGCTGCCCTCGGTGTTCACCCACGCCCTGCTGTTCAGCACCATCCCCAACGTCGCCGCCGAGCTGCACATGGCCCTGGGGTCCCACGCCCTGCTGGACCACGATCACAACGCCGCCCACGGGCTCCGGCTGCTGGCCTATGCCGTCATCGCCGGCGGCATCGCCGTCGACTACCTCGACCAGCACCGGCGGGTGGAGCGGCAGTCCTACGAGTTGACCGCGGCGCTGGCGGCCATCGGCGCGCTCAACCAGCACCTGCAGCGCACCGTCGACGAGCTGGAGCAGTTCGCCTACGCCGCCTCCCACGACCTGAAGGCGCCGCTGCGCGGCATCTCCAGCATCTGCGCCTGGCTGGAGGAGGACCTCGCCGAGGGGAACACCGCTGATCTGCCGGGCCACATCGCGCTGATGCGCCGCCGGGTCCGACGCATGGAACGGCTGCTGGCCGACCTGCGGGCCTGGTCGCGGGTGGGACGGGTCGACACCCAGGTCCGCGAGGTGGACCTCGGCGAGCTGGTGGACGGCGTCATCGAGCTGGTGGCGCCGCCGGAGGGCTTCGTCATCGAGCGCCAGCCGGACCTGCCGAGGCTCGTGACGGCGGCGGGGGCGCTGGAGCAGGTCCTGCTCAACCTGTGCACCAACGCCGTCAAGCACCACGATCGCGACCGCGGGCACGTCCGGGTACGCTGCCGGCGACGGGGGGATTGGCTGGAGTTCGAGGTGGCCGACGACGGGCCGGGGATCCCGGCCGAGTACCGGGACAAGGTCATGCAGGTGTTCAAGACCCTGCGCCCCCGCGACGACGTGGAGGGGTCGGGCATGGGCCTCGCCATCGCCCGCAAGATCGTCGAGACGGCGGGGGGACGGATCGAGATCGGCGACAATGAACCGAGGGGAGCCGTCTTCCGGTTCCGGTGGCCCCTCTCCTGGCCTTCACGGAGGGCACCGTGAGCGATCTGAACATCCTGATGGTCGACGATGACGTGGTCGACGTGCTCGACGTGGAACGGGCGCTGCGCCGACGGGGCATCAGCAACCCGCTGCGGGTGGCCCGCGACGGGGTGGAGGCCCTGGACATGCTGCTGGGACGCGACGGCTACACCCCCATTCCCGCGCCGCGGATCATCCTGCTGGACCTGAACATGCCGCGCATGGACGGCTTCGAGTTCCTGCGCGCGCTGCGGGCCCACCCCGAACACGAAGACGACCTCGTGTTCGTGCTCACCACCTCCGACGACGACCGCCACCGGGCCCAGGCCCACGAGCTGGGCATCGCCGGCTACATCGTCAAGGACGACCTGCCCCTGCGGGCCCTGGACCTGGTGTTGCAGGGCCTGCAGGCCATCCCGCCAGCCGAGCTGAGCCTCTTGGAGGTGGGCGACCTGCTGCGGCACACCTGGGCCGAGCTGGACCCGGGCGATGGCTTCGAGCTGCTCCTGCCGGCCTCCGTGTTGCTGCTCGAGACGGCCGGCGAGCGGCTCCGCCTGGTCTTCCGCCACCTCGTGGAGAACGCCATCGAGCACCACGACAAGGAACGAGGGCGGGTCAAGGTCGACTGGGAGGAGATCGACGACGTCGTACACTTCCGGGTGATCGACGATGGCCCCGGGATCCCGCCGGAATCGGAACGGGACGTGCTGCGACCGCTGCACACCACCAAGGGGGACCCGACCGAGGTCCCGGTCGCCGGGCGGGGCATGGGGCTGACCATCGTGCAGCACGTCGTGGCCTCCGCTGGCGGCTCCCTCGACGTGCGTGGGTCCGAGGGACGCGGGACCACGGTCAGCTTCACCTGGCCGATGACCTGGAGGGACCTCGCCGAGGTCCCGCTGGTGGCGGTCTCGGGCCTGGAGGGCGAAGACGCCGCCGGTGCCGAGGAGGCGGTGGATCCCACCGACCTGCCGGAGGGGCCGGTAGCCCTGCCGCCTCCGAACTTCTCGCGGTTTCCGGGGTGGCCCGGCGAGGATGGTCCCCTGCCCGACGGGGCGACCCTGCCGCCGGGTGCGATCGCCCCGGTGGACGGGGATGACCCCGGCCGCCCGGCGACGGGCGGGGGGGCGGCCCGCACCCCGCCGGCCGAGGAGCGGGAACTGCCGTACACGGTCGTGCTGGCGGTGCGCGACGAGCTCGACCGGGTGGGGATCCGCCGGGCCATGATGCGCCGCGGATTCGGGCCATCGCTGCGGGTGGCGGCCGGGATCGATGCGGCCCTCGACCAGTTGCGGGCGCTGCGTTCCGGCGCACCACCCGGGGCGGTGCGCCTGGTGGCGGACCACCGGTACCTGTCGGCCCGTGGCGGCGACCTGGTCGACCTGCTGCGCGCCGACGCCGATCTCCGCGACACCCCGACCGTGCTGCTGGTATCGCCCGACGAGGACGCCGACCTCGTCGCCGGACAGGTGGCGGGCATCGCCGGGGTGGTGGTGCGCCGGCCGCCGGCCTACGAGGAGCTGCTCGACCTGCTGGCAGCCTGGCGGTAGACGGTGGCGGTCCGCGGCGGCGCACCGACCGCGCTGCGCGAGACGACCCGGGCCGGCGGCGCCGCGGGGGGGCGGCCGGGGTGCTTCAGTTCGGCCACGGTGCTGCGGCGGTGCGGTGGGCGTGCTCCATCTGCAGCAGGGTGAGGTGGTCGTTGCCGAGCTGGAGCTGGCGGGTGAGGGCGTCGAGCAGCCCCTGGCGGAGGGCGCGTCCCTCGGGGGAGCCGCGGTCCAGCTCCTCCTGGCAGAGCTCGCGGGGGATCCGGTACAGCCAGCCCGGGGCCTCCCCCGCGCAGGTCGCCGTGCGGACGTCGCCGTCGATGACCGCCACCTGGCCGAAGATCGTGCCGGGGAACAGGCTGGCGAGGCGCTCGTGATGGTGGTCGCCGGTGCGCCGCCAGGCGCCCACCTCCCCGGTGGCGATGAGCCAGGCGTCGCCCCCGATGTCGCCCTCGCAGACGATGGCCTGGCCGGCGGCGAAGGGGCGGGGTTCCAGGTGTCGGGCGAGACGTCGGCGCTGTGGATCGGGGACCCGGCGGAAGTGGGCCGAGCGCGCCAGGACGCTCGGCGCGTCGCGCGGGGGCACCCGGCCGCCGCGAGCGGTGGCCAGCGCTTCGTGGAGGCGGGCCCAGCCGGCAGCCCGGGTCGGCAGGTCGGCGTCCCCGCGGGCGAGGCGCGCGATCCGGGCGTCGACCTCGCGCAGGCTCCGGGCCAGGGCCCGCAGCGCTTCCGCCTCGATGCGGTCGGCGACGGGATGCCCCTGGGCCCGCAGCCGGGCCAGCCCGGCGTCGTCGAGCACCAGCAGGTCGGCATCGGTCGTCGCCCGCACCGACGCCGTCCGGCGACGGACCAGCCCCAGCAGGGCCAGCTCTCCGAGTTGTCCACCGGGACCGGTCTGCCGGAGGGGTGGGCGGCCCCCGCCCGGTCCCCGGAAGACCTCCAGGCTGCCGTCGAGCACGAAGATCATCGCGCAGTCCCGATCCCCCTCGTGGATCAGGGGGGTGCCCGCAGGGACGGCGAGGCGGATGCAGGCGTCGACGAAGCTGCGGACATCGGAGGCGCTCAGGCCGCGCAGCGGGCGAAGGCTCGACAACCGGTCGGCGTCGTCGGACATGGCCGCTCCCGGGGGCAGCGGTCCCCTGGGTCGGCGACGCGCGGCACCCACCTGGAGATGGCAGGGGCGGTCGGAGCTGTGATCGGGGCGCCTCGGGCTGCCCCGAGGGACGGGCCCCGTCGGCGGCGATTTCGGGGGCCGCGCCGGGTCCGTTAGCCTGGGGGGCGAGCCATCCTGCCTTCTGGAGAGTCGTGAGCCCCGTCCTCGTCGCCTTGTGGATCGCCTGTGGGGACGCCGATCGCGGCCCGCCGGACCGGTTCGAGGACTGTCCCGACCTCGACTGCCGTCGCCAGTGGGTGATCGACCACTGGCGGTCCGACCAGCAGGCGGTCATCGACCACGTCGTGTCCACCGAGGACGAGGTGGAGCAGGTCGCGCTGGTGATGGCGCTGGCCGACGCCGAGCTGGGGCGCGCCCAGGCGCTGTGCTCGGCGCTGCCCCATGGCCCGGCGCGGGTCAAGTGCAACCAGCTCAACAGCCGCCTGCACCTCGTGGAGGACCAGCCGTTGCTGCCGCCGGACCTGCAGCGCAGTGCGCCGGGACCGGTGAGCTGGCGGCTGGACGTCAACGACCTGCCGGCCTCGCCCCTCGCCGACGCGACCCTCGACGCGGACCCCTGCGCCGACGCCGAGGATGCGCGGAACTGTCGGGTGCGGGCGGCCCTGCAGCAGGTCCGGCGGGGAGACGTCCGGCGGGCGGCCGCCCTGTGCCGGGCGGTGGGGGACCCCAAGTGGTCGGCGGAGTGTGCCTTCCAGGCTTCGGAAGCCCGGGTCCGCGCCACCCGGGGCGCGCCGCGGGGGCTGCGGGACGCCGTCGACCTCTGCCTGTTGACCGGGCGCTTCGCCGACAATTGCCTCGCCCACATCCCCCTGCGGGTCGGCGAGGGCGTGCCGCCGGTGGACATGGCCGAGCCTGAAGACTGGCGCACCCTGGTCGAGCAGGAGGCCGCTCTGCACGCGGCCCTGGTGGAACGGGGGGCGCCGGCCCTCGCCGACGCCGTCCGCGGCCTGTTCTGGGCCGAGACCATGGGTTCGTCCTACACCCGGGCGCAGACCATCACCGGCGATCCCCTCGACGTGCTGCCGCCCGAGGCCGTGCCGCACATCCACGCCGCCGCGGCGGTGGCCATGGCCCGCACGCCGCCGCCCGAGGGGACGCCGTCCCTGGCCCGGCTCGCCCAGGACCTGGCGGCGATGCTGCGCCGCCGGGGGCCCACCCGGCCCAAGGGTGCGCCGGTCAGCGGGCCGTGGCGTCCGCGGGCCGACCTGTGGCCCATCGACCGGCCCGGCGAGGGGGAGATCCCGGCTGTGGTGTTCCTGGGGGCCAGTCGCCGCGCCTGGGCGGCCGACGACGAACTCGCCGACCTGCGGATCTGCGTGTTGGAGGCCTGGGCGCGGCTCAACCCCCACGAGCAGGGCCTGCTCGCGGAGGGGCTCGCCGATGACCACCCCCTGGTCCGGTTCACCGCGGCCCGCCTCGAGCGGATGCGGGCCGAGTTTCCCAAGGGCCCGGCCGAGCGGCGGCCACCGGGCCAGCGGGGCGCCCCGGCCGGTCCACGGCCCGGGCCTCCCTCCGGCCCCCCGCCCGGCATGGCTCCGGGTTCGCAGGCGGGCGCCCCGGGGACGCCGCCGTCCCCCTAGTCTCTGCGGCCCGGGTGCCCCCTCCGCGGGGGGCGGCCCTCCCTCCGGGGGCGACTACCACTCCGAGGAGGTGACCACGTAGATGGCGCCCTGGTCCTCGTCCACACCCGGTGCACCGACGATGATGTCGTCCCGGCCGTCCGCATCGATGGTGAGCGTCGTGGCGCTGGTCCCGGTGCGATCGCTGCCCGACACGCCCTGGAGGTGCCGGTAGGCGTCGTGAATGGTCAACGTCCCCTCGAGCGGGCTGAGGAACAGGGAGACCGACCCGCGCTTGGAGGCGTGCCCGGGTTGGCCGATGATCAGGTCGTCCCTGCCGTCTTCGTTGAAGTCGCCGCGGATGCGCAGGGCCAGGCCGTCGGGGGCGTTGGTGTCGCCGTCGGCGCCCTGGGTGATGGTGGCGGTGGCGTCGTAGATCGAGGACGGCAGGGTGCCGGTGGTCCAGTCGACTCCCGAGAACAGGAAGGTCGTCCCCACGGAGCCGAAGTCGGTGTCGAGGCCGATGGCTTCGATGGCGAAGTCGGCGCGGCCGTCGCCGTCGACGTCGCCGCCGCCGGCCAGTGGCAGGCCGGAGATGTCGGCGGGGTTCCCCCGGAGGATGGCGTCGGCGTCGGCCAGGGTGCCGCTGCTGGTGATGGGACCGAGGAGCAGGTAGGTGGCCCCCGACAGGTCGCCCCCGGCGGTCCAGGCGCCGACGAGGACGTCGTTGACGCCGTCGCCGTCCACGTCTCCGGCGCCGGCCAGGGACCGGCCGGCGTCGTCGGCCTCGGATTCTCCGGTCCAGTAGTGGTTGTCGGTCAACGGGTCGATGATGCCGGTGATCGGACCGGGGACGATGACCGCCGCGCCGGTGCTGTTGGACCAGGCCGGGGCCCCGACCACCATGTCGTCGGCGTCGTCCCCGGTGACGTCCCCGACGCGGGAGACGGCCTGGCCCAGCGACAGGTCCACCAGCACCGGCTCCACCGACGCGTCGGCCTGGACCGGGTAGACGTCGCCGCTGTGGTCGGGGGACAGCAGGTAGACCGCACCGCTGCCACCGTTGGAGCCCGGGGCCCCGATGGCGATGGTCGGCTGCCCCGTGCCGAGCATGTTCCCGACGAGGGCCACGGCGGTGCCGACCCGGTCCCCGTCCGTGGTCCCCCGAAACACGATGTCGCCGCTGTTCAGCGAGATGCTGCCGGTCGAGGCGTCCTCGTGGAAGGAGACCGCACCGCGGTCGCCGTTCCAGCCGGGCGCGCCCACGACGAGTGCGGCGCCCGACCCGGCGAGGGCGAAGCCGTACAGGTCGCCGGGGGCCGACCCGTTCCCCGACCGGACCTCCCCCAGGTCGATGGGCGGACAGGGGGAGTCGTCGCCGCTGCAGTCATCGTCGACGCCGTCGCCGCACACCTCGGTGGCGTCGGGATGCACGGCCTCGTTTTCGTCGTCGCAGTCCCCGTCCACGATGGTGACGTCGGGGTCGCCCTTGCAGCCGAGGTGCTCGGTGCTCGAGTCGCCGTAGCCATCGCCATCGGCGTCGTCGTAGACGGTGACGGACACGTCCTCGTCGATGTCGTCGTCGCAGTCATTGTCGACGCCGTCGCATTCCTCGTCGGCGCCGGGGTGGATCGTGGCGTCGTCGTCGTCGCAGTCATCGCCTCCGTGCTCGACGGCGATGTGCCCATCGCCGTCGGCGTCGAGTCGGGCGGCGTGCTCGGCGTCGGTGATGACCAGGTCACAGCCGGCCCCCAGCAGGACCGGAAACAGGGCGGAGAGGAGGGGAGTCATGGCACGCACTTGACGAAGGCGGCGCGGCAGCGGAGCAGCAGCTCGTCGCCGGGGTTGACCGTGATCCGACCGGCGCTGGCCGGATCGCGGCCGGGGAAGGTGGCGATGATGTCGTAGGTACCGGCGGGCACCTCCCCGGGAGGGAAGCGGCCGGTGGTGCCCTGGAGGACGATGGACTCGGCCTCGCCGAGGAACCGGACCCGGCCGGTCTCTGCGGCAGTCGGCTCGTCGTCGGCGGCGGCCGGGGGCTGGGACGCCGCGGCCCCGCTGGGGGAGGCAGCCGAGGAGGTCGAGCCG
>RFKJ01000239.1 GCA_003694325.1 Deltaproteobacteria bacterium | reverse complement strand
TGCTTGTGGTGGCCGCTGTACCGCAGGAACAGGCCCAGCTCGTGCAGGCGGGCCGCGCGATCCAGCAGGTGGCGGCTGTCCTCGGGCAGCGCCCACGCGTCGCGCACCTGGTCGTGCAGCGACAGCGCGGTCCGCGCCACCTGGCTGGCGTGGATCGCGTCCACGCCGAACCGCTCCTGCAGCCGCCGGACGGTGCCCTCGCGGATGTCCCCCTCGACCCCGCGCCCCGCCAGGTCGAGGACCAGCCCCTCGCGCAGGGCCGTGTCCACGGTGGTCATCCGCGGGACGTGCAGCGCGCGCATCACCCCGCGCAGGATCGCCAGCCCCCCGGGCAGGACCTGGGCCCGCTCGGCGGAGATCTCCGGCAGCGCGATACGGTCGGTCCGCCCCGCCCTGACCAGCGCGTCGCGGAGGTGCGCGGTGGCGGCCGGGGTCACCCCCTCCCATCCGGTCGCGAGCAGGGTCCGGTCGATGGCGCGCGCGGTCCCCGACGACCCCACCGCGTGCTCGAAGGCCTCGCGGTAGCGCGCGATCACCGGGGCCAGCTCCCGCCGGGCCGCCAGCTCCGCGTCGTCGAAGCGCGCCGCGGTGATGCGCCCGCCGGGGAAGAACCGCTCGGTCCAGCCCACGCAGCCCAGGTACAGGCTGTCCAGCAGCACCGGCCCGCGCTGGTCGCCGAGGATCAGCTCGGTGGAGCCGCCGCCGATGTCCACCACCAGCCGCGGCCCGGCGCGGTCGAAGCTGGCGGACACCCCGCGGTACACCAGCCGCGCCTCCTCGAGCCCGGAGATGATGTCGATGCGGTGCCCGAGGACGCCCTCGGCCCGGTCCACGAAGTCCTCGGCGTCGCGGGCCCGGCGCAGCGTGTTCGTGCCCACCACCCGCACCCGCTCCGCAGGGAGGCCGGCCAGCCGCTCCCCGAACCGGCCCAGGCAGTCCAGCGCCCGCGCCACCGCCGCCTCGGACAGCCGCCCGTCGGTGCCGAGCCCGCCCGCGAGGCGCACCGCCTCCTTGACCCGGTCCACGAAGGTGATGCGCCCGTCGGCCTCCACGCGCCCCAGCACCAGGTGGAAGCTGTTCGAGCCCAGGTCGACGCCGGCGTAGTGGGACAGCGGGTCCTCGGGCGCGGGTGGGTTGGGCATTCCGGGGCGCTGCTGGCGCTAGCCCTGCTCGCGGGCGCGCTCCCGCTGGAGCAACGCCTGGATGGAGCCCTTCATGGTGCGGCCGTCGAACCAGTCGTGGACCGCCTCGATCCGGCCGTCCTGGTTGACCAGGAAGGCGCAGTTCGGGCACGAGCCGTAGGTGCACCAGAACGGGTTGGCGTTGCCCTCCTCCAGCGCATCCACCAGCAGCAGCGCGTCGGGGCCGGGGTCGATGTCCCGCGCGTGCTTCACCCGCTGGGCGTAGTTGTGGGGCTGGCCGCGATCCGAGTACTCGAAGGTCCACTCCCGGCCGCGATACGGCGAGGGATCCCCCTTGGGGTGGGCCTCGATGTTGTAGACGATCACCGTGTGGATGTCGTCCTTGAACATCCGCGCGAGGCGCTTGATGTCGCGCAGCTTGCTCTGGAACACGTTGCACGTGTAGCTGCCCTCCACCAGCAGCACCGGGCGCTCGGCGAGGAGGTCGGCGAGGCGGTGCGGCTTCCCGTCCACGTCCTTCAGCGTGAAGTCCACCGCGGGATCTCCGGCCTTGACGTGGGTGTCTCTGGGCCGGGGCAGCTCCCGCCCCCGCGCGAACTCGTGCTCCGGCCAGCCGTAGCACCCCTGCTTCAGCTCGCTCGCGGGGCGGAGGTCGGGGATCTGCGGGGTGTCGGCGGCGCTGTTGCAGCCGAGGAGCGCGGCGAGCAGCAGGTGGACCACGCGGCCTCCAGGTACGGCACCATCGTAGTCGAACGGCGGGCGATCGCAACGAGGGGGGAGCCCGGCATACGACAAGTGCCCGCTGCGGCGCGCGCGCGCGTGGGCTAAAGTGCTGCCCCTGACGGAAGGAAGGACCATGCGTGTCGCGATGCTCACCGCCCTTGCCTGCCTGCTGCTCCCGGCCTGCGGGCCCTCGCAGCCGCCCGCGGAGTGCTCGGAGAGCGCGAAGATCGTCGGCTACCGCGACGAGGACGGCGACGGGCACGGCGACCCGTCCACCAAGACCATGGTGTGCGAGGTGGGCGTGGGCGGCTGGGTCCCCACCGGGCTCGACTGCGACGACACCCGGGTGGCCGTGGGGCCGGACCAGATCGAGCAGTGCGACGGCCTCGACAACGACTGCGACAACCAGATCGACGAGGGCCTGCGCGGCATCACGTACTACGCGGACCAGGATCTCGACGGCTTCGGCCACCCCGACCTCACCGCCGAGGCCTGCTCGCCGCCCCCCGGCTACGTCGAGAACAGCTCGGACTGCGACGACGGCGATCCGCTGTCCTTTCCCGGCAGCGACGAGTTCTGCGACGGCAAGGACAACGACTGCGACGGGCTCGTCGACGACCAGGACCCCGACACCGATCCCGACTCCATGCCGTGGTGGTACCAGGACCTCGACGGCGACGGCTACGGCGACCCGGACAGCGGCATCCAGCGCTGCGATCCCCCCGGGCCCACCGCGGTGGACAACGATCTGGACTGCAACGACAGCTCCCCGGGGATCTCCCCCGACGCCGAGGAGGTGTGCGACGCCATCGACAACGACTGCGACGGGCTGATCGACGACTCCGACCCCAACCTGAACCCCGTCGGGATGGACACCTGGTACTACGACTTCGACGGCGACGGCTTCGGCGACGCCGGGGTCACGGTCCAGGCCTGCAACCAGCCGTGGTTCTACGTCGGGGACAACACCGACTGCGACGACACCGATCCCTTCGTGCAGGACAGCCTCACCACGCGGTGGGCGGTGGACGGCGACGGCGACGGCTACGGCGACCTC
>RFKJ01000238.1 GCA_003694325.1 Deltaproteobacteria bacterium | reverse complement strand
TGGTACGGGGGCGCGAATCCAGGGGCGGCGGGAGCGGGACCTCCGGGCGAGCGAACCTGGGACCTGGGGGACCGGGTCGACAGCCTCCACGCGTATCTTGTGCCGGGTCCGGGGCCAAAGAGGTCCCGAACCGTCTCGAGGGCCCGGCGTGTCCGCGGCCATCGATCCCGTCGAAGGCTCGTCCGGCGTCGCGGGGCGGGCGGGCCTGCGTCGAATCACGCCTGCCGACTCAGCGCCTCGGCCAGCAGGGGCAGGCTCCGGTCCCACCTCCAGGCGGTACCTCGGTGGCCCCCGGGGAACTCCTCGTGGATGTGGGGGATGTCGGCGTCGGAGAGGGCGGCCGACAACCGTCGGGCGCCGAGGTGCAGCAGGTACTCGTCCCGGTCGCCCGCGTCGATGAACAGCAGGTCGAGTTGTCGCAGCGCGTCCTGGGCGGCGGGGTCGTGGACCCGCTCCAGCGGGTCGAAGCGCTTCCACAGTTCGAAGACCTCGAAATCGACGGCACCGGTCTCGAAATCCACCGGCAGGCGGGCGGGGACCGGGCCATCGGCATCCATGTCGGGAGAGAAGCAGCAGGACATGGCGATGATCATCAAGGCGGAGAAGTGCTCGGGTGACCAGCGCTGCGGCCGCCAGCAGTTGTCCATGAACGGGCCCAGTCCGCCGGCGGCCTGGACCCCGGCCACGGCGCGCGGGAGGTCGCCGAGCCAGATGAGATCGAAGCCCATGTCCCCGGCGTGGCTGACGACCGCGGAGAACCGGCCGGGTCGGGTCATGGCCAGGTGCAGCGCCCCGAAGCCCCCCGACGAGCGGCCGGCGACACCCCAGCGACCGGTGGTCCGGAAGCGGCCGTCGACGAACGGCATGATCTCGTCGACCAGCCAGGTGGCGTAGGCACCCATCGCCGGGGAGTCGACGAACTGGCTGCCGCCCAGGCGGGTCATGCAGTCGGGCAGCACCGCGATGAAGGGGGGGCAACCCCGCGTCGGGTCGATGCGGCCGGCGTCGTCGAAGGCGCCGGGGCCCACCGCCGGAGCGTCCGGGGGGATCCCGTGGATCAGCCGGTCGATCCGGCTGGCGATGGAGATGTCGGTGAGGCCTCGGCTCAGCATCCCCTCGCCGGTGCCGGCGTAGCCGGGCAGCAGCAGCACCGCCGGGTAGCGCCGGTCGTCGACGTCGTAGCCGGGCGGCAGCAGGACGTGCAGGTCGCGGTGGGCCGGGTCGCCCCAGGGGTTGTCGGCGAGGACCCGGCTGGCGTGGTCCAGGCAGACCACGCGCCCGCGGAGATAGGGGGGCAGGTTGGGAAAGGGCTGGGGCACGGGGGCCTCGCGGGCTGTCCGCGCGCAGTTTCGGCGCGGAAATGTCGGCGCGGAAATGTCGGCGCGGAAATGTCGGCGCGGGGAGGGTCAGCGCAGGAAGATGGCGCCGCCGAGCATGGCGGCCACGATGACCAGGGCCGGGTGGACCTTGAGGTACAGGGCGGCGATGGCGGCGATGGCGATGAACACGGTCTGCCAGGACTTCGCTCCCTCCGGGGCGAGCCCGATGACCGTCCACACCAGCAGCCCCAGCGCCACCGGCTTGACCGCGGCCATGGCGCCGTGGACCGCCGGGTGCTCGCGGAACCGCAGGTAGAGCCCGGCCAGGGCCACCATCAGCATCCCGCTGGGAGCCATCACGGCGGCGAAGGCCACGGCGGCGCCAGCCCAGCCGGCGACCTGCAACCCCACGTGGATGCTCATCTTGGCCGAGATGGGACCCGGCAGGGTGTAGCAGAGGGCGATGGCCTCGAGGAACTGGTCGTCGTCGAGCCAACCGCGGAGGTCGATGCACTCGGCCTTCATCAGCGGGATCATCGCCGGCCCGCCGCCGAACCCGACCACCCCCACCCGACCCCAGCTCACGGCGAGGTCGAGCAGGGTCTGGAGGGTCGAGGAGTCCGGCGCGCCCATGCCCGCGCCTCTATCGAGACGGCGCGGGATCGTCGCGCGGCGGGCGGGCGCGGCGGGCGGGCGCAGGGGACGGGCAATGGCGAACGGCGTGGCGGACGAGCCGCCCGCGCCGCTATGGTCGCGGGGTGCCGGCCCTTGTTCAGTGCGCACCCCCCGCCCCGTCTCGGACTTCGACCCGGTGGGCGTGGGGGTGGCTCCTCCTCTGGTGGGTACCGGGCTCCGCCCGGGCCGCCGGTCCGCCCTCCAGCGCGGTGCTGGGGGAGGCGTGGGCCTCGGCCTGGGAGGTCATCGCGCAACGGGCGCACCTCCCCGTCGCGCTGTCGGAGTCCGACCTCGACGCCATCGCCGCCGGGGACGTCGCCCGGCGCCGGCAGCGTCTCGATTCCACCGATCGGGCCATCGGCGCCACCTGGTCCGACATCGACCGCGACGCGCTGTGGATCGCCATCCTCGACGACACCTGCGACACCCTGGTGGACGGGCTCACCGAGCGCCACCTCCCCGGCAGCACCGCCCGCCGCAAGCTCCTATACCAGCACGTCGACGCGCCCTGGCCGTTCGCCGATCGGCAGTGGGTGATCGACATCCGCAACAACGCCGCCCTGGCGGCGGCCAGCGGCGGCCGGGTGTGGGAGCGCACCTGGACGCTGGCCGCGGACGGGCCATCGTTGGCGGCCACCCTCGGGGACCCGCGTTGGCCGGACCCCGACGCCATCTGGACGCCGCGCAACGAGGGCGGGTGGCTCCTCGTCGATGCCGCCGGCGGTACGCTGGTCATCTACCACGCCCGGGTGGACGTGGGCGGGGCCATCCCCGACGGGCTGGCCACCACCTGGACCCTGGGCACCCTGCGGGGCATGTTGCGGCACGTGGTGGACCGGGCCGCGCAGATCCCGACCCACTACGACGCCCACCACCGGCCCCTGCAGCGGGTCGACGGCACCACGATTCCGCCGTGGTGACGCCCGACGCAGGCCGGTGGAACACGGCCGACCGCCAGCCCCGGCCGAGCCGGCGGCGACAACAGGTGCGTTCGTTGACATCTGGCGGTATGCTTCGGCTGGTTCGCCGGGCGCGGCGGCTCCGGACGCGTCGGCGTCCGTCGCGTCCGGCTCTTCCAGAATCGAGGGAGCAACACCCATGTCCCGCGTCACCCCCATCGCTGTGCTCGTCGCCCTGGCCCTCGCGGCCTGCTCGTCGGAGGAACCCGAAATCGACAGCGACGGCGACGGCCTCACCGACAGCCAGGAGCAGGAGCTGGGCACCGACCCCCAGGCGGTGGACAGCGACGGAGACCTCCTCGATGACGCCGACGAGATCGACCTGGGCACCGACCCCACCGACGCTGACACCGACGACGACGGCTACCTCGACGGGTGGGAGGTGAACGAGGGCAAGGATCCGACCGACTACCTCAGCCGCATCTATAAGGGGTTCTGGCCCTACAACCCCGACAAGGACAGCCTGCCGGGCGGGGCCTGGAGCACCTTCGACGCCGACGAGGGGCAGATCCTGCCGCGGTCGGCCCTCCTCGACCAGTTCGGCGACACGGTCGACATGTTCGACTTCAACGACCAGGGGCCCTACCTGGCCATCGACGTGTCGGCGATGTGGTGTGGGCCGTGCAAGGCGCTGGCCGAGTGGATGACCGGGGGCGACGACCTGTACGGCTTCGAAGACTACTGGAGCCACGTCCGGATGGCGGTGGAGGATGGGCGCCTGCAGTGGATCACCATCATGTCCGAGGACAGGTCCGGCGCCGTTCCCGACCAGGACGACCTCGTCGACTGGTACCTGGACTACGAGGACCCCAAGACGCCGATCCTCTCCGACGAGGACGGGCACTTCCAGGACCTGATCCGGGCCTACCCCTCGATGTTTTTCTTCGACCCGAACTTCACCCTGATCTCGGCGCCGGGCAACACCGACAGCACCCACTACCAGCCGATGGACGCGATGGAGGAGTTCTTCTCCGAGTGAACCGCGCCCGGTCCTGACAACCTGCTTGCACCCTTCGCCGACACCGTTCGGCGACACTGGCGTCGACCCGCCTCGAAGCCGCCCCCACCGTGCCCCCCATCTCCCCGGAGACACCATGCGCCTGCGCGCCACCATCTTCCTGCTCGCCCCCCTGATGCTCTCGTCCTGCTTCCCCTTCGGCAAGAGCGACGACGACGACGACGACGACGCCACGGTCGACAGCGACGGGGACGGGCTCACCGACCAGGAGGAGGCGGAGCTGGGGACCGATCCCGACGACGCGGACACCGACGGGGACGGACAGGATGACGGCGCCGAGGTCGAGGCCGGGACCAGCCCGACCAACCCCTACTCGCTGACCTACGAGTACGGGGGCTACAACGTCGGGAGCTGCGACGAGATCCCCGAGGCCTCCGAACCGTCGGGGCCCAACAACGACTACGCGAACACCTGGGCCAACGGCGACGTGGCGGCCAACTTCACCCTGGTCGACCAGTACGGCCAGGATGTCAGCCTGTACAGCTTCTGCGGCCAGCACGTCATGATCGCGTTCGGGGCGGCCTGGTGTGGTCCGTGCAAGGACCTCGCCGACGAGGTGCAGGCCGTCCAGGACGAGTACGGCCCGGAGGGCTTCCAGGCCATCGAGGTCCTCATCGAGGATGCCGGGGGCAACCCCCCCGACCAGCAGGATCTCGTGGACTGGTACAACGATCACGGCATGGTCAACATCCCGGTGCTCGACGACGGTGCCTACGAGGTCTGGCCCTACTACGAGCTGGACTGGGGGATCCCCACGGTGGTCCACATCGGTCCCGACATGACCATCCTGTCGGTGGACGAGTACATCTACGACCCCGGCCAGTTCATGTAGACTACGGCTCCCTTGTGGAGTCGCCGTTGGCGGAACAGCGTGCCGACCCGGGCCGGGTGCCGGCTCGTCGACCTCAGGGCGCGCCGGTTCCGGGCGAGCGGAACGTCGCGTCGCCGGTGCCCTTCGGGCTCGGACAGCGACGTGGTCACCTGGTCGTCGACCTGGCGCGGGCCGCCTGGGAGAACCGCGACCAGGCAGGGCTGGCGTGGCGGTGCCTGCGGCTCGGGGTGTGCGACGAGTGCGGGCTGGGGCCGCGGGGGCTGCGCGATGACGTGCTCGGGGGGGTTCACCTGTGCAGCCTGCGGCTTGCCTCGCTGCGCGAGCACACCTGCGGGGCGCTGGTCCCCGCCGACCTCGTGGACGCCCGACGACTGTCGGAGCGCGATGCCTCGGCGCTGCGCGACCTGGGGCGGCTGCCCCGCCCGTTCCTGAGGCGGGCGGGAGACCGCGGGTTCACCCGGATCTCCTGGGACGAGGTGTTGGCGCTCGCCGGCGGCGCCCTGGCCGCGGCGTCGCCGGCCGGGATCGGCTTCGTCGCCGGGGGGCGGGGGTTGTCGGACGAGGCGCTCTACGCGCTGCGCAAGACCGCGGCCCTGCTTTCTTGCAACAACGTGGACCTGTGCGGTGCCACGGGGGGCCGTCGGGCCCTCGCCGCCCTGGCGGAGGCGACGGGGATCGGGGCCAGCACCTGCTCGCTGTCCGACCTGTTTGCGGCCGACCTCGTCATCCTGCTCGGCTGCGATCTCGCCGCGCGGCAGCCGGTGGCGCTCCGCTACCTCGCCGAGGCCAAGCGGCGAGGGGCGCGGATCCTGGTGGTGGACGACGCCCTGGACCCGGCGCTGCGGGCGACCTGGCCGGCCGCGGGGGTCCAGGAGGCGGTCTTCGGCACGCGGATCGCCGATGACTTCGTGGAGGTCCGGCCGGGGGGAACCCACGCGATCCTGGGCTGGGTGCTCCAGGCGGTGGTGAACCGGGGAGCGGTGGACGCCGACTTCGTGGCGAACCGCACCCAGGGCATCGAGCGGCTCCTCGACCGGCTCGACGCCGCCGACAGCGCGGCGCTGCTGGAGCGATCGGGGGCCGGAGAACGACAGGCGTCCTGGTTCGCCGAGCTGGTGAGCCGGGCCCGGCGCTGCGTGACCGTGGTGGGAGACCGCCTGGTGGAGGGGGAACCCGGCGCGGTCTCGGCGGTGATCGACCTGCACCTGCTCCGGGGATTCTTCGGGCGGGAGGGCTGCGGGGTGCTGTCCCTGGCGGGGCCGCCGTCCGTGCTGGCGGCCCGCATCCTGGGGCTCGAACCGCGCCTGCTGCCAGGAGAGCGGGCCCTGGATCGGGCCCACGACCTGGCCGAGGCCTGGGGAAGCATGCCCCTGTCGGCGGTGCCGGGGCTCGATCTCGAGGGGATGTGGACGGCGGCCCGCGACGGAGCGCTGGACGTGCTCGTCGATCTCGGGGGGGACGTGCTGGCGGCGGCGAAGGACCCCGGGCGGGCGCGGGGGGCGCTGTCCCGCATCAAGCTGCGGATCCACGCGGCGCGGTTCCTCTCGCCGGCCCACCTCGTCGACCCGGGGGAGGCGGTCCTGCTGCTGCCGCTGGAGTCGCGCTTCGAACAGGCCGGGGGAGGGGTCACGACCAGCGTGGAGCGGCGGGTCCGGTTCTCCCCCGAGGTCCCCGGGCCGCGCCTGGAGCAGGCCCGTCCGGCGTGGTGGATCCCGGGGCAGCTCGCCGTCGCCGCCCGCCCCGAGCTGCGGGCGGCCCTGGCGTTCGAAGACGACCACCAGGTCCGCACCGAGATGGAGCAGGTCGTCCCCCTGTTGCGGGGGGTGGCTTCGCTGCGCCGGGCTGGCGACTGGGTACAGTGGGGAGGACGCCAGCTCCATTCGGGTGGATTTCGGGCCATGCCCGGGGGACGCGCCCGGTTC
>RFKJ01000237.1 GCA_003694325.1 Deltaproteobacteria bacterium | reverse complement strand
CGGCGGCGCCGTCCCGGCGATCGTGGTGCGGGAGACCGGGGGCAGCGACTGGAGGGCGCCGTGGTCCAGCAGCCGGTCGCCGCCGGTGGGGAGGGGTCGGGTCGCGCCCAGCCTGCGGGCCACGTAGTTGATGAGGTCGCGCAGGGTCCGGCGGTCGCGGACCCGGAAGTCGGGGTCGTGGTCCAGGTGGAAGTGGTCGCGGACCCGGGCGACCAGCTCGGCCTGCTTGATGGAGTCGATGCCGAGGTCGGCCTCGAGGTCGTCGTCCATGCTCAGGTCGGAGACGCGGTAGCCGGTGGCCTCGGCGACGATCTCGGCCACGGCCCGGGCCACCCCGCTGGTCGGCCCGGTGGTGGGGCTGGAGGTGCCGCTGCGCTCCAGGCGGGCGTGGATCATGGCGCTGGTGGCCCGCCGCGGCGGCACCTCGGCGAACAGGTCGGGCACCCCGGGGGTGGGCTCGGGTCGAACCGGGAAGCCGAGGGTGATCAGGGCCGCCAGCGCGTCCTGGATGCTGCGCAGGCCGCCGCGCTTGGGGTGGTTGGTGTACAGCGTCCGGTGGGGGCGGCGCTTGAGGGTGCTGGCGACGAAGCCGCTGAGCGCCCGCTTGGGGCCGCACTCGACGAAGATCCGCGCCCCGTCGCTGTACATCCGCTCGATCTGGGCCGTCCACTCGACGGGACTGGCCACCTGGCGGGCCAGGATGTCGATGATCTCGGCCCGGGCGTCGGGACCCGTCGGGTAGTAGCGGCTGGTGACGTTGGTGGTGATCGGGCGGCGCGGCGGGCGGATGTCCAGCCGTTCCAGCACCCCGCGGAGGGGCTCGCTGGCCGGGGCCACGATCCGGCTGTGGAAGGCGTGGCTGACCGGGATCTCGTAGACGGTGATCCCCCGGCTGCGGAACGCCTCGATGGCGATCTCGACGGCCATGCTCTCGCCGGCGATCACCGTCTGGGTGGGACAGTTCTTGTTGGCGGCGACGATGTAGCCGGGCACTTCGGCGAGCACCTCGAGGACGGTGTCGACGCCCGCGGCGATGCCGGCCATCCGGCCGGGGTCGTCGAGCTGGATGTTGGCCATCTCCCGCCCCCGGGCGCTGACGGCCTGCAGGGCGTCCTCGAAGCTCATGATGCCGGCGGCCACGGTGGCGGCGTACTCGCCCAGGGAGTGACCGGCGACCATGTCGGGGAGCACGCCGTGGGCGGCGAGCACCCGGAGGATGGCGACGTCGACGCACAGGGTGGCGGGCTGGGAGATCTCGGTGGCCCGCAGCGCCTCGAACTGGGCGTCCTCGTCCATGGCCGGATCCCGGCGGATGTAGGAGGTGAGCGGCCGGCCGAGGATGGGCTCCATGACCTCATCGGCGACCCGGAAGGTCTCGGCGACCACCGGGTAGCGCTCGGCGAGGTCGAGGCCCATGCCGAGGTACTGGCTGCCCTGTCCGGTGAACAGGAAGGCGATCCGGCCGTCGACGGGGGCCTCCTCGACGTAGATCCCCCGGCCCCGCAGCAGCGACGGGTCCTTGCCCTTCCCCAGCAGCTTCGCGGCGCGTCGGGCCTGCTCGGCCTGCTCCTCGGCGCTGTCGGCCGCGGCGGCCAACCGCACCGGGGCCGAGGCGTCGAAGTCGCCGTGGGCCGCGGGGCCCCCCTGGAGGCGTCGGACGAGATCATCGCGGTCCTCGGCGGACACCGCCCAGATCCCTTCGGGGAGGCCGTCGTCGGCGTCGCGGGCCGGGGCCGGCGCCGCCACCGGGCGGGCCAGTCGATGGCGCTCGTGGGGGGAGAGGTGCTGCTCGATCACCGCGTGGAAGTTGGTGCCCCCGAACCCGAAGGCGCTCACCCCGGCCCGCCGGATCCGCCCTTCGGGCCACGGCTCGGCCCGGGTCTGCACCTGCAGCGGGACCACGTCGAAGGGGACGTCGGGGCGCGGCCGGGAGAAGCCGATGGAGGGGGGCAGGACGCCGTGGTACACCGCCAGCGTCGCCTTGATCATCGCCGCGGCGCCGGCGGCGCTCTTGAGGTGGCCGATGTTGGACTTGACCGAGCCGATGCGCACCGGCCCGCGGTCGCCGCGTCGCCCGGGACCGATGTGCTCGGTCAGGCACTCGACCTCGACCTTGTCGCCGACGACGGTGCTGGTGCCGTGGCACTCGATGAGGTCGACCTCGGCGGGGTCGACGTGGGCCGCGGCGTAGGCCCGCTGCAGGGCGAGCTTCTGGCCGACGGGGTTGGGGGCGGTGATCCCCTTGCCCCGACCGTCGGACGACGCGCCGATCCCCCGGATCACGGCATAGATCCGGTCGCCGTCCCGCACGGCGTCGTCGAGGCGCTTCAGCACCAGGATCCCGCAGCCCTCGCCCATGACGAAGCCGTTGGCGCCGGCGTCGAACGGAGTGCTGCGGTCGGGGGACAGCGCCCCGATCTTGCTGAACTTCACGTAGGTGGCGATGTCCATGGAGCGATCGACGCCCCCGGTGATCACCATGTCGTGGTCGCCGTCGAGGAGGCTCTTGACCGCCGTCTGGATGGCCGCCATGGAGCTGGCGCAGGCGGCGTCCACGGTGAAGTTGGCGCCGCCGAGGTCGAAGGCGTTGGCGATGCGGCCGGCGATGACATTGGCCAGCTCGCCGGGCATCGAGTCCTCGGTGATCGGCGGCAGCTCGGACTTGAGCTTGCGCTCGAAGGCGTCGAGGATGGCCTGCTGCTGCTCGGTGGGCAGCTCGTCGAACCCGGGGGTCGCCGCGAGCGCCTGGCGCAGCGCCGGTGTCCGCACCCGCAGCGTGGTGTCGTTCTCCAGCTCGCCCCCCATGGAGTTGCCGAGGATCACGGCGCAGCGGCGACGGTCGAACTCCTTGCCCGGGCCCTTCATCACCGCCCGGTAGCCGGCGTCCTCGAGGGCGTCGGCGACGCTCTCCAGGGCGATCTGCTGGACCGGGTCGACGGAGGCGGCGACCCGGGGAGGGATCCGGAACCGGCGCGGGTGGAACTCGAAGTGCTCGAGGAAGGCCCCGATCCGCGAGTAGCTCTTGTCGGGGGCGTTGCGGTCGGGATCCCAGTACAGCGCCGGGTCCCAGCGATCGACGGGGACCTCGCCGATGGCGGAGCGCCCTTCGAGGATCGAGCGCCAGAACCCCTCGATGTCGGGGCCGCCGGGAAGCCGGCACCCCAGGCCGATGATGGCCACCGCGCCATCGGTGGGGTCGCCGGCGTGGACCTCGCCGGGAGGGGGGCGAAGGACGGGGGTGTCCGAGCCCGAGGCGATGGCCTGGCGGTAGGCGGCGAGCAGCCCGGCGAGGTTGCCGTGGCGGGCGGCGAGGTCGGCGGCCTGCCGCAGGGCGAGGCCGGCCGGCCAGGCCACGCGGCTGGGATCGGCGGCGGTGAACCAGCCGGCAGCCAGGTCCCAGAACGGTTCGCCCTCGAGGAGGCGGCGGAGCACCGGGGCGAGCGGAGAGGCTTCGACGCGGAGGCCGTTGAGCACGTGGGTGGTGCTGGCGTCGGCGCGGCGCAGTCGCTCGGCGAGGGGGGCCGGGAGGTCGAACTCGGGGAGGGCGAGCAGGACGTCGGAGAGGACCACGCCGGCGACGCCGGCTTCGGCGGCAGCGGCGGCGTCGGAGGGAAGCAGGCCGGCGTCGAGGATCACCGCCTGGTCGGCGGGCAGCTCGGCGAGCAACTCCAGCCCGGGCGCGACGCCACAGGGGCCGCCGGCCTCCAGCCCGCGGAGGACGATTCCGTGAAATCCCTCCGGGGTGGCCGCCGGGGCGGTGATCTCGCACCAGGTCGGGCGGCCGGGCACCGGGGCTCCCGCGCCGGCGACGATGACCGGCCCGTCCCCGGGGGCGTCCTGGCCGGGGCGGACGCGGACCCAGGCGCCCGCCGGGACGTCGACGGTGGGCCCGCAGGTCAGGTCGATGACCGCCACGCCCCCGGCGGCCTGGACCGTCGCGGCGAGGCCGGCGCGCTCGGCGGGGAGGAGGCACAGGAGGAGGGGGGAAGCAGACGCCGATGGCGAGGTCATGGGGTGCTCCGATGGACAGCGGGGGCCCTAACGAGCAGGCCGCGACCCCCGCACCGTGCGAAGTCGGCTACGCAGCGGCCGGATCGCCGGTTCGCATGGCCCCGCATCCCGGGCGGGTTCGCCGCGCGTGATAGTCCGGCGAGATGATCGGCCCGCTGCGCGCAGAGGGACTGACGGTCCGCGTCGGCGGACGAGTG
>RFKJ01000023.1 GCA_003694325.1 Deltaproteobacteria bacterium | reverse complement strand
GCTCGCCCGCCGCCGCCAGGATCGTGGGCCAGTCCGGGTCGAAGCCCGAGCTGGTGCCGGTCAGCACCAGCATGGTGCAGATCTCGTGGGCGATGGCTCGAACCAGCACGCCGTTGATGACCAGCATCCGGTGGTGGTTGGCGGCCATGAAGGCGCGGACGCTGGGACGTTGTGGGTGGTCGACGAAGGGGATGTTCCCGGCGGTGGCGCGCTCGGCGTCGGCTTCCATGTCGACGGCGCCGTTGTCGAACTCCGGCGCGAAGACCCGGGTCGTGTCCCAGCCACCGCTGGCGAAGACGAAGACGAACCGGAGGGCGTCGGGCGCGGGTGGGGCGGCGAGCGCCCGGCGGGGGAGCAGGAGGCCCGAGGCGCTCGGCAGCAGGCCCGTCGTGGCCAGGCCGGCCAGGATGCTGCGTCGGGAGAGGGGGCGAGGCATGGCGGTTCCTCAGTAGAGGACGAAGTCGGGATCGCGGAGCAGGGCGGAGAGCACCCCGGCCCAGGCGGCGGGCACGCTGTCCTCGACCTCCAGGAGGTCGTGCATGAGGTTCATCAGGGCCATGACCTCCTCGCCGTCGGGTGCCACCTGCTTTCCGAGGACCGCGAGGTGCAGCCGTTGGATCTGTGCGGCGACCGTGGCCTCGTCGCTGTCGGGGGTCTCGGTGAAGTCCACAAGGGTGAACAGCCGGCGTTGGCTGGGGGCCTGGTCCAGCTCGGTCACGACGGCGTGGATGGCGGCGGCCATGGCAAGCCGCTCCTGGACGAGCACCAGGGTGGCGTTGGGGCGGGTCGCGGTCGCCGCCACCGTGGCCCCGTCGGCACCACCGGCGAGGGTGCGAACCCCGACGGTGTCGTTGCCCAGCATGTCGTAGCCGCCGTAGGTCCACCGGAAGCCGGTCAGGGCCTCGACCTCGTCGGCGAGCAGGTCGGGGGTGACGAGCTTGCGGGGCACCGCCCCCGTGGCGTCGGTGGCACCGGCGCGGTACAACGGGTCGCTGACGATGGATCGCACCAGGCTGCGCACCGTGAGCCCACCGTCGAGGAAGGCCTGGCGGTGCTCGACGAGTCGGTCGGTGTCGGCCAGGGTGACGTCCCGGCGCAGCAGCAGCTCGAAGGCCTGCTCCACGGCACACTCCGGCAGGCGTGGATCGTTGGCGATCTGCCGACCGAGGTCGGCGAGGCTGTTGCCCGGCTGGCCGTACCAGGCCGGCGGAACCCCGGTGGTGCTCTGCCAGAGCTGCTCGCGCTCGGGGTGGTAGCGGCTGGCGTCCACGAAGCTGTCGGGGACGTAGGTCCAGAAGCCGTAGAGGTAGCTGGCCACGGGGTCCAGGCTGTCGTGGCAGGCCACGCAGCCGGGGTTGTTGGTGATGGCGTCGAGGACGGCTGCTTCGTCGAGGAGGTCGACGTTGCGCTCGAAGTCGATGGGGTGGGTGAGGTAGTCGTTGCACACCAGGATGCGGCTGATCTGGTTGGCCCGCCCGCGGTTGGCGTTGCTGTCGGTCGACGTGTACCGCCACCACAGGCCGTTGGTGGACAGGATCCCGGCGGCCGGGCGTCCGTCGGTGTAGTGGGCGACCTGCCAGCCGGTGCTGCCTGCGGGGTAGTCCAGGGGCCAGGCGGCAGCGAGCAGCTCGTCGGCCATGGTCCAGTCGCCCACCACCAGCTCGGTCCAGGGCAGGTCCTCGTCGGCGATCCGGGCGAGGATGCGCAGGGGCTCGTTGCCCACGGCGTCGATGAACCCCGGGCGATCGTCGATGCCGTACTCCGAGGGCTCGATGTAGAAGGCATCGGCACGGGTCAGGTAGACCTCCGACCACAGGTCGGCCATGCGCATCCCGAACCGGGGGTCGGCCAGGTACTCGTCGAGGAGGACATCGACGGCGCCCGGGTCGGCGGCCACCTGCTGGAGCTCCTCGACGCTGGGGCGAACCCCGCGGAGGTCGAGGCTGAGCCGGGTGAGCAGCTCGGTGGCGGACATCTCGGGGATGTCCGACGGACCGTCGGCGGGGATGGAACCGTCGCCGCCGCAGGCGGCCAGGAACACGCCGCCGCAGGCGGCCAGGAGCAGGAGCAGGGGGGTCACCACGCCAGCACCTCGAAGTCGAGCCAGGACGAGAAGTCGAGACAGGCCTGCCCGACCTCCTCCTCTCCCAGGAACGCGGTCCCGCAGCCATCACAACGGGCTTCGTCGAGGGCGCCGGAATCGGGGGTGTCGAACACGACCCGCCACCAGGTCCCGTCCGCGTCGCGGAGCTGCATGGTGCCGGTCGGCTCCCGCTCGCAGGGAGAGCCGGCGGCCTCGTGGTAGAGGAAGTTGTCGTCGAACAGGACGGCGGTGGCCGATTCCGACAGGCCGCTGATCCCGCCCTGGACGTAGGCGCCGTTGACGCCGTAGTCGGGGTAGTCGACGGTGTAGACGTACAGGTCGGGGCTGAGGCCCTCGCCTGGCCAGCTCTCGGCGCAGGACGGGTCGGTGCAGGCGAAGCCGCCGATGATCTGGCTCAGCCCGTAGTAGCTGTCGTCCGCGGTCGCGAAGGGGTCGGTGCCCGGGTTGAACCCGGTGAGCACCTGGACGGCGCCGCCGGCGTGGAACAGGGTGCCGTCGGCCTCGACGATGGTGGCGACCCCGTAGAGGTAGTCGCCGCTCCACAGGGTGCCGCTGCCATCGAGATCGGCGTCGACGTAGGGGTAGTAGAAGCTGTAGCCGTCGAATTCGGTGCCGGCGTCGGAGGTGCAGACATCGGCCCAGAAGACGTTGCCGTCCTGTTCGTACCAGGTGGGACAGCGATCGTCGGCGGTCTCCAGCATGGCGAAGTACGCGTCGACGATGGGCTGCCCGGAGATGCCCAGCACGAGGTCGATGGCCTGCTGCAGGCCGGTCTCCACCGCCGCCCGGTCGTAGGTCGGTGCCGCGGAGTCGCCCGCGTCGTCGTAGCTGTAGCCGTCAGGCAGGTCGGTGCCGGTTGCGTCTGCGTCGGTGCCCGACATGGTGCCGGCGCTGCAGGCCAGCATCAGGAGCAGGTGCATGGTTCGCCCTCTCCGCCAGGGGATCCCGGCCCGAGGAGCCCCTGCCGGGGGGCGAGGGGGACGGATCCATGGACCGTGGCGGAACCATCATGCCATGGCCGCAGGC
>RFKJ01000236.1 GCA_003694325.1 Deltaproteobacteria bacterium | reverse complement strand
GCCCGGGGGCATGTCGGCGAGGCGCTGGCCGAAGCGTTCGAGGCAGGCCAGGGCCCGCTCCTGGGCTTCCGGGGTGAGCCGCCCGTCGGCGTCGAGGCCGGCGGCGAGGCGCACCCGTTCCTTGAGGCGGTCCACCACCACGAGGCGTTCCCCCTCGAACCGGGCCACCATCAGGTGGAAGCTGTTGCTGCCCAGGTCGACGGCGGCCACGAGCCCCGGCGGATCGGAACGCGACGAGTCTTGCGCCATGCGCCGGGCTAACGCGGTGGGGGGCATCACGGGCCGCGGCACCCCGGCGCGGTTCCGGCCGGGCGTGGCGTTTCCGTGCTCGGCAGGGGGGTCGCGGAGTAAGGTCGCGGCTGGATGTTCCTCGCCCTGCTGGCCCTGGTGTCCACCGCCCACGCCGGGCCGCGGGCGGAGTTCGCGCCCCGCAAGCCGGCGCCGCCGGAGGTCCGCTTCGGCGCCTGGTTGCAGCCCCGATTGACCTGGCAGCAGGGGGACGATGCGGTCGGGACGACGTCGGGCGTGGCGTTCTCCCTGCGCCGGGCGCGGGTCTCCACCGACGCGACCTGGCTGACCCGCACCGACCCGGCGGCCATCGACGGCTGGCGGGGTCCGTCGCTGGTGGCCCGCATCGACGTCGAGCTGGCGGCAGACCCGCACCTCGCCGAAGGCTACGTCGACCTGCGCGCCGGCCACCCGCTGCAGCTCCGCGTGGGACGCTTCCCGGTCCCCGGCGCCCACGACCGCGCAGTGGCCGATGACCGCCTGCTGCTGCCCGACCGCAGCCTCGCCACCCGGGCCGGCCCCGGGCGGGACACGGGGGCGGCGGTGCACGGCTTCGTCGGGCGCCACGTGCTGGCCTGGGATGTCGGGGTGTTCAACGGCGAGGGCGCGGCCAACGGCAACCCCGACGGGGGACTGCGGGTCGCCGGGCGGGTCGAGGTCAGCCCGCTGGGCGGCATCGGCGAGCATCGCGACCTGCTGCGCCCCGACTGGCGCCTGCTCGGCCACCGCGGCGTCCCCATCGGAACGTACAACCCCATGGCTACCCTCACCATCGGGGTCTTCGGGTGGCATGGAGAGGCGGGCAGCGCGGCAGAGGAGCGGGCCGGCGCCGACCTGTTCCTCCACTGGCGGCCGTTCAACCTGGTGGCCGGCGCCACGCTCGGCCGGGTGCTGGACGAGGACGGCGCTGTGGCGTCGACCCAGGGTGGATACACGGTGCAGGCCGCGCTGTTCCCCCCGGGGGCCCCCTGGGCCTGGGACCACCTCGCCCTGCTGGCCCGCATCGACGCCTTCGATCCCGACCTCGACGCGGTCGCGGCCGCCTCCGATGCGGACGCGGCCCGCCGCGAGATCACCGTCGGCGCCAAGGTGCTGGCCGGTCGTCCCCTGTTTGCCGGGATGGACGATGCGACCCTGCTGGTCGCCTGGATCCTGCGGCAGGAACCCGAGCCGCAAGCTCGGACGACGGGCTATGCCGACGACATGCTGCTCGTGAGCGCCCAGCTCGGCTGGTGAACGCCCCCTCCCCTCCCCGGTGACCGACATGCTCCTCGGCCTGATCCTGCTGCTGGCCTGCAACCCCGATGCCGATGGCGGCCCCATGGGCTCCACCGCCGATGGCGGCAGCACCGACGGCGGCGCCGTCTTCGAAGACTGCGACCCGGCCGTGACGATCCCCTGGGCCGCCAGCAGCGACCCCATCCCGGCCGAACCCCACGCCGACAGCTTCGGCAGCAACGCCCCCGACCCCTTCCACGTGCACCTGCAGTGGCCGGCACGCGACACCTCGCGCAGCGTGGCCATGCTGTGGCGCACCGACGTCGACACCCTGGCCAGCGTCGTCGAGTTCGGCCCAGCCGACGGCTTCCCCGACAACGCCACCCGTGTCGAGGGCTACAGCTTCCGGTACGGCGGCCCCGCGGCGGGAGAGGGCGACCAGCGCATCCACGAGGTCCGCCTGTGCGGCCTCATGGAACCGGGCACCACCTACAGCTACCGCGTGGGCGGTGACGGCCACTGGTCGGACACCTACACCTACGCCGCTCCCGGCGCGCCCGGCAGCTTCGACAGCTTTCGCGTCGCCATCCTCGGCGACTCGCGCGGCAACTACGCCACCTGGGGTCAGGTCCTGGCGGCGGCCGCGGAACGGCAGCCGGACTTCATCATCTTCAACGGCGACATGGTCGACATCGGGTCGCTGCAGTCACAGTGGGACGACTGGTTCGAAGCCACCGGCGACGTGCTGGCCCACACCGTCCTGGTCCCCGCCCACGGCAACCACGAATTCCTCGCCCAGCACTACTTCGCCCAGTTCGCCGCCCCGGGCAACGAAGAGTGGTTCGCGCTGGACTACGGGCCGCTGCTGCTGCTGACGCTCAACGACACCGTCCGCGACTCCGCCGACATCAGCGACGTCCAGCGCAAGTTCATCGAGTCCGAGCTGGCCGGCACCGACGCCACCTGGAAGATCGCCAGCCACCACCACACCGCGTACAGCATCTGCTCGACCCACGGCAGCGACCTCGACGTGCGCGCAGCCTGGAGCCCGGCCTTCGAGGACGGTGGCGTCCAGCTCGTCACCGCCGGCCACAACCACACCTACGAACGCAGCGTCCCCATCAAGGACGGTGTCGAGGTCGCCCCCGGACAGGGCACGGTCTACCTGGTCACCGGCGGGGCGGGCGCGCCCCTGTACACCGGCACCGACCCCGACTGGTTCAACGCCGTCAGCGATCCCATCGAACACTACGTCATCGCCGACGTCGGCCCCGACAGCATGGACGTCGTGGTGCGGGATATCGACGACAACGTCATCGACGAGTTCTCGCTGACGCCTTGAAAGACGGCGGCGGCGAGGGGGGGAGGGCGGGCACGCAGCTCCGGCGGACCGGGGCCGTCACGGCCACGGCGCGCCCCAGAACAACACCGCCCGGTTGTGGTAGTCGTTGTCGACGTCGGAGGGGCTGCCGGCGATCCAGTCGTCGAAGCCATCACCGTTGACATCGAAGCCGCCGTGGAGGGCGCCGCCGCCATAATTGTAGTACCCGATGCCGTGCTGCGTCGTGCCGTCAACTCGCAGAATGGCGTCCTCGGTCGTATAGCTCCCCTCCAGCGGTCCTCGAAACGCATACACGCGGCCGATCGCCAGATCCTCGTCCTGCATGTCCGCGGCACCCCCGACGACCGCGTCCGTCCACCCATCCCCGTCGAGATCCCCGCCGTTGGCGACGCTGAAGCCCAGGTAGAGATCCGCCCGGTTGTCGCCGTCGAGGGTGGCGATGGCCGTGTCCTCCACCTCCGCGCCTTCACGTCCGATGGCCAACCCCGGGTCGATGACGTAGGCCACGCCCGCCCGCGCGGCGACGCGATCCGCGTAGGCCGCCCCCGCCAGGATCTCGGGCAGGCCATCGCCGTCGACATCGTCCATGATGGTCGCCTCGCGTGCGAAGAAGCTGTTGGTCTGGGGGCCCACCACCAGCCCGTCGGCGTCGGCCAGGTCGCCACCGCCGTCCAGGGGGCCAAGCTGGACATAGAGGTAGCCCGGGCCGGTCTCGACCCGGTTGTAGCCCTTCTCTGGACCCGCCCACTCCACCTCGGCGCCGCCCTGGCCAACACCAACGAAGGCGTCGGCGATCCCGTCGCCGTCCAGGTCGCCCAGTCCCAAAGCGTCGGCGCCACGCCAGCAGTATTGGGGGACCGCGTACCACGCTTCCTGGTCCCCCAGGGTACCCGAACGCCCGCCCCCCTCAGGCACGACGAAGAAGCCGCCCGTGCCGGCCCCCACCT
>RFKJ01000022.1 GCA_003694325.1 Deltaproteobacteria bacterium | reverse complement strand
GCCGGCGACCGCGACCGCCCCCACCCCGACCGCTGCCACCACGACCGCTGCCACCGCTGACAGCAACGCCGACGGGATCGCCGACGCGGCCGGCATCGCCCCCCCTGGTTAGGTCGGCTGCCCCTCCGCGCCACGCCGGCGTGGTCACCGTGAGCCGACCATGAGCCGCTACGATCCCGCGACCATCGAACCCCGGTGGCAGCAGCACTGGGCCGATGCCGCCACCTTCCACGTCGACGTCGACCCCGACAAGCCCAAGTACTACGTCCTGTGCATGTTCCCCTACCCGTCGGGGTCGGGACTGCACGTCGGCCACCCGGAGTCGTACACCGCCGTCGACATCGTCGCCCGCTACAAGCGGATGCGCGGGTTCAACGTCCTCAACCCCATCGGCTTCGACAGCTTCGGGCTGCCGGCGGAGCGCGCCGCCCAGCGGGAGAACCGCCATCCCGCCGAGATCACCCGGGAGCGCATCGCCTACTTCCGCGAGCAGATGCAGCGGCTGGGCTTCTCCTTCAACTGGGAGCGGGAGATCAGCACCTGCGAACCGGAGTACTACCGCTGGACCCAGTGGATCTTCCTGAAGCTCTACGAGCAGGGGCTGGCCTACCTCGCCGAGGTGCCGGTCAACTGGTGCCCGGCCCAGGGCACGGTCCTGGCCAACGAGGAGGTGGTCGACGGACGCTACGTCGAGACCGGCGATCCGGTGGAACGGCGGATGATGAAGCAGTGGATGCTGCGGATCACCGCCTACGCCGAGCGGCTGCTCGAGGACCTCGAAGGCCTGGACTGGCCGGAGGGCGTGCTGGAGATGCAGCGCCAGTGGATCGGGCGGTCCGAGGGCGCCGAGGTCCGGTTCGACGTCGCCGACAGCGACGAGAGCTTCGTGGTCTACACCACGCGCCCCGACACCCTGTTCGGCGCCACCTGGTGCGTCCTGGCCCCCGAACACCCGCTGGTGACCCGGATCACCACCGATGATCGGCGGGCCGAGGTGGAGGCCTACGTCGCCGCCGCCGCCAACAAGTCCGACATGGAGCGCCAGCTCGCCGCCGACAAGGAGAAGACCGGCGTGTTCACCGGGGCCTGGGCCATCAACCCGGTCAACGGCGAGAAGATCCCGGTGTGGGTCGCCGACTACGTCCTGTCGACCTACGGCACCGGGGCCATCATGGCCGTTCCGGCCCACGACGAGCGCGACCACGCCTTCGCCCGCAAGTTCGGCCTGGAGATCCGGCCGGTCTACCAGCCCGACCACGACCACGACTTCCAGGAGAGCGCCTGGCCCGGCGAGGGACGGGCCATCAACAGCGGCCAGTTCGACGGCCTGACGGTGGCCGAGTTCAAGACCGCGATCATCGACTGGCTGGAGGAGCAGGGCGTCGGCCGGCGGAAGGTCAACTACAAGCTGCGCGACTGGCTGTTCAGCCGCCAGCGCTACTGGGGGGAGCCCTTCCCCATCGTCCACCTCGAGGATGGCACGGTCGTGCCGCTGTCCCCCGACGACCTGCCGGTCACCCTCCCCCACGTCGACGCCTACAAGCCCACCGAGGACGGACAGCCGCCGCTGGCCCGGGCCACCGACTGGGTCCACACCACCTACCAGGGCAAGCCGGCCAGGCGGGAGACCAACACCATGCCCCAGTGGGCGGGATCCTGCTGGTACTACCTCCGGTACATGGACCCCCACAACGACCGGCTCCCCTTCGGCCCCGACAAGGTGGCCTACTGGCGCAACGTCGACCTGTACATCGGCGGCGTCGAGCACGCGGTGCTGCACCTGCTCTACGCCCGTTTCTGGCACAAGGTGCTCTACGACATCGGCATGGTCCCCACCAAGGAGCCGTTCCAGAAGCTGTTCAACCAGGGGATGATCCTGGCCTATGCCTACCGGGAGTCCAGCGGGCGGTACCACCACCCCGACACCGTGGAGCGCCGTCCCGGACAGGCGGTGGAGATGGTCAGCGCCTGGACCCAGGAGACGGTGACCACCGACTGGTTCGTCAAGGGCACCGACATCCCGGTCGAGGAGAAGCTCGGCAAGATGGGGAAGTCGCTCAACAACAGCGTCGATCCCCTGGACATCGTGAAGCGCTACGGCGCCGACACGCTGCGGGTCTACGAGATGTTCATGGGGCCGCTGGAGCAGATCAAGCCCTGGCAGACCAGCGGTTGCGAGGGGGTCCACCGGTTCCTCAGCCGGGTCTGGCGCCTGTTCGTGGACGAGGAGACCGGCGAGACCCGTCCGCCGGAAGGGACCTCCAAGGAAGCCCGCAAGGCTCTGCACCTGGCCATCCAGGAAGCCACCGAGGGCATCGAGCAGCTCAAGCTGAACACCCCCATCGCCAAGATGATGGAGTTCGTCAACGCCTGCAAGGGCCGGACTCCCGCTCGGGAGGACGCCGAAGCCTTCCTGCTGATCCTGTCGCCCTGGGCGCCCCACATCGCCGAGGAGCTGTGGCACCGGCTGGGCCACGATCGGAGCCTGGCCTACGAGCCCTGGCCCGAGGTCGACGACAGTGCCCTGGTCGACGACACCATGACCATCGTCGTGCAGGTGATGGGCCGCAAGCGGGCGGTGATCGAGGTGCCGGCCGACGCCGACAAGGACGAGATCCTGGCAAGGGCGCGCGCCGACGAAAACGTCGCCCGGCACCTGGAGGGCAAGACGATCCGCAAGGAGATCTACGTCCCGGGCAAGCTCGTCAACATCGTCGCCAACTGACCGGGGAGGCCCGCCATGCTGATCCCCGCGCTGGCCCTGCTGACCGGTTGCAGCGACTGCCGGCCTCCCGCCGAGGACGTGCTCCTCGACGACGAGCTGTCGGCGGCCCAGGTGATGGACGCCATGGAGGTCTTCCAGGAGGACACCGCCGGTGATGTCACCTGCGAGCAGCTCTGCCTGCGCACCTACCAGGACGGCCGGGGGTGGGAGTGGATCGAGATCGACCAGTGCACCCTCGCCCTGGACGAGGACGCCTTCGACACCGCCCTGGACCAGGGGAACCTCGAAGCCAAGGTCGGCGACCTGAGCTGCACCGGCGTCGGCTACCAGTACCTGTGCCGCTGACGCCGGGGGGGACCGGGATGGAGGACGGGTGGCGGAGGCACTCGACAGCCGGGCGCCCCGGTTTGCACGATGGAGCCCCCTCGGCGTTTGACATGTTGTCAGCAACGAGCGACAACTATCCACGCCGCGTCAGGCTGTGCCCCGGTCGGACCGCTGCCATTCCCACGGGATGACATCCTCATCCGGGTCGAGGAGCAACCCCCAGCAACCCCTCCAGTAGCGAGGCATGGATGGCCGTCCCCCTGTCCCGGCGAATCGTCGAACGCCTGCCCGACGCGAACCGCAGCTACCATCGGCTCGTCCTCGTCGTCGGGCCACCCGCCAGCGGGAAGACCACGGCCTTGCGCAACTTGTCCGCCGCCCATGGCTGGCCGTTGGTCAACGTCAACCTGGCGCTCTCCGAACGCCTCCTCGAGCTGACGAGAAAGCAGCGCGCGCTGCGCGCCCCTCGCATCCTGAGCGAGATTGTCGAGCGACATCCAGGCGACGTGCTGCTGCTCGACAACACCGAGATCCTGTTCAGCCCCGACCTGCAACAGGACCCGCTCCGCCTGCTCCAAGGGCTCGCCCGCAACCGCACGGTCATCGCCACCTGGAGCGGCGAGATGGACGGCGACAACCTGACCTACGCCCGGGCCCCGCATCCGGAGCACCGGCGATACCTCCAGCCAGCGGTGATCATCGTCCCGGCCCGGATCGACAGGGGCAGTGGGCAGGCAGCCACAGCCTGCGAGCCCCTAGGACCCCGGATCGCACAGGAGAACCCGGCGTGAAGTACTCGGAACTCATCCAGTTCGAACCCATCGAGTCGGTGGTTCAGCTCCGCGAGGCAGACGCCCGGGACGACGCCCGGCGCCTTGTCGAGACCTACGTGATCTCCGATCGGATGGCCGAGCAGCTCACATCGCTCGTGTTCCCGCAACTGCAGTTCGACAGGCCGGCGGACAACAAGGGGCTGCTCATCGTCGGCAACTACGGCACCGGCAAGTCGCACCTGATGGCCGTCATCTCGGCCATCGCCGAACACGCCGACCTGGCCGCGGCCGCAACCAGCTCGCTCGTCGCCGATCAGGCCCGAAACATCGCCGGCAGGTTCAAGGTGCTGCGGGCCGAGATCGGCTCCACCACGATGTCGCTCCGGGACATCCTCTGTGCGACGATCGAGGACAAGCTCGCGGATCTCGGCGTCTCCTACCAGTTCCCGCCCGCCTCCGAGGTGGTGGGCAACAAGGACGCGTTCATCGAGATGATGGATGCGTTCCAGCAGCGGTACCCCAACCAGGGGCTCCTGCTGGTGCTGGACGAGCTGCTCGACTACCTGCGGACCCGCAAGGAGCAGGAACTCATCCTGGACCTCAACTTTCTGCGGGAGGTCGGCGAGGTCTGCAAGATCACCCGCTTCCGGTTCATCTCCGGCGTCCAGGAGAGCCTCTTCGACAACCCACGCTTCCAATTCGTCGCCGAGACCCTCCGGAGGGTCAAGGATCGCTTCGAGCAGGTGCGCATCGCCCGCGAGGACGTGGCCTACGTCGTGTCGCAGCGGCTCCTCAGGAAGACGCCGGAACAGGAGGGACGCATCCGCGAGCACCTCGCCCGGTTCGCCCCGCTCTACGGCTCCATGAACGAGCGGATGGATGACTTCGTCCGGCTCTTCCCCGTGCATCCCGCGTACCTCGACACCTTCGAGCGGGTGTACGTCGCGGAGAAGCGGGAGATCCTCAAGACGCTGAGCGCCGCCATCCGCCAGATCATCGACCAGGACGTGCCCGATGGCGAGCCCGGGCTCATCGCCTACGACAGCTACTGGGCGACCCTGCGGGACAACCCGTCCTTCCGGTCGGTCCCCGAGATCAAGGAGGTCATCGACAAGAGCCGGGTGCTCGAGGATCGGATCCAGCAGGCCTACACCCAGCCCCGGTACAAGGGCGTCGCGGTGCGCATCATCCATGCGCTGAGCGTTCACCGGCTGACGACGGGCGACATCTTCGCCCCGCTGGGGGCCACCGCCGAGGAGCTGCGCGACGACCTCTGCCTCATCCTGCCGACTCCCGAGAAGGACGCGGCCTTCCTGGGTACGCTGGTGGAGAAGGTCCTGGTCGAGATCCTGCGGACGGTCAGCGGGCAGTTCATCACCTACAACAAGGAGAACAGCCAGTACTTCCTCGACCTGAAG
>RFKJ01000235.1 GCA_003694325.1 Deltaproteobacteria bacterium | reverse complement strand
CTGGCGATCGACCTGTTGCTGGATGGGGATCGTCACTGCCCCCGAGGTGAGGTCGACGCCCGTCAGGCGGAGGTTCTGATAGCCGGTCGACAACACCGCGATGTCGACCTGGGCGGCGGTGCCGGTGTCGATCGTCGTGGTGAAGGTGCCCGTGGTCACGGCCTCCTGCCCGGCCACCTCGGTGGTGGTCCCTGCGGCGAACACGCGGACCTCGGTGGGGTTCTTCAAGCCGGTCAGGGTGAGGGGCACCTCGTCGTTGACGATGACGGTGCCCCCCGCCGTGGCGGCGGTGATCGTCGCGTTCGAGCCGTTGCCGTTCGTCCAGGTGAGAGTGCCGGTCCCCAGATAGCGGACGTGGATCGAGGCTTCGGTGAAGGTGATGTTGTCGGCCCGCAGGGCAATCGACCCGGCGACGTTCACGTCGATGGCGCAGGGCGTCTCGGAGATCACGCCCCCGGCTAGGGCGTCGAGCTCGGCCTGCGACGTGACCGTGTGGGTGGCGACCGCACCCTTCTCGAAGAGCTCCTGGCGAATCTGGGTGTCGGTCAGGGCCGTCGTCCAGGTCGCCCAGTCGTTGTAGCGGGCGCCGTCGATGGGGCCCGAGAACCCGATGATGGTGCCGCCGACGTTGAGGTTGGTGTCCGGGTCGCCCCACACGATGTCGCCGACGTGCGACGACATCTCCCGCGTCGGGGCCGGCGGCGAGGGGACCGTCTGGGCCTGCTTGACCCCGTCGATGAAGAGCGCGAACTCTTTCGTGCCGGCGGCGTCGTACTGGAACCGGAAGCAGATGTGGTAGGGCCGATTCGGCGTCAACGGGCGGTCTGCGAACGCCTGGATGTCGAAGTCGCCAGCGTCGACGGCCTGAGCGATCACGTTGTTCCCGAAGCCGAGCAACAGGGCGATGTTGTTGGTCCCGCCGCCCTCTTTGTAGATCGCCGTCGGGGGGCGGGCGATCGCCCCCACGACGTACCAGCCGCCCATCGTGCGGAACGCCTGAGTATTGGAGTTGATCTCGGGGGAATCGGCCGACTCTGTCGAAGACGTGGCACCGGTGATGCTCAGCGACGCGGTTGCGTCGAGCGAGACCGGCGAGCCAGCGACGGTGACGGTCCCGGTCTGGACGTTGTTCGCAGGCTTGGGAGCCGATGGACCCACCCCGATGTCGTCGTAGACGCCATCGAAGGTCCAGTAGTGGTCCGGCGCCAGCGCCAAGATGACGTCGCGGTAAGCCATCGGCTCCCCCTGCTGTGGTCACGGTGTCGGGTCGCCTACATCACGGGTTGGCGTAGTTGCGCTCCAGGGCGGCGACGAGCGAGACAGTGTTGGTCGTCGAGCGGGCGATCGTGCCGGTCGCCCGGACGTACTGGCCGGTCGCCAAGCCGATGCCGACCACCGTGACGTTCGCGTCGGTGCCGGGGGTGCGGCCGGCCTGGGAGTTGCCGTCGTAGTCGAAGGTGTGCTGAGCCTGCGAGGAGCCGAGCACCATCCCGGTCATCGGCGCTCCGGTGTCGTCGTTGACCAGTGGCGCTCCGGGGTTGCCCCACTCCTGGCCCGCGGTGACACCGTCGGTGAAGTAGACCCAGTACTCCGCCGAAGGGTCGTTGCGGAGGTTGTCGCCGAACTGGATCGTGAGGGTCGCCACGAACGGGTAGGTCCGACGCGTGGTGGTGAAGGTGTCGTCTTCGAGCTCGATGCGGTTCGTGTCCGCCGGCAGGAAGTTGTCGATGACGACGCCGGTCCCGTCGCTCTGCTGGATGGTCTGGAGGGTGTCACCGACGAAGCGCAGAAGCGGGTCGGCGGTGTTGCCGATGACGGTTCCGGTACCGGCGTCGATGTCCAGTGACTGACGGAGCTGGAACTGGACGAACTCGTAGAGCTGCTCCAGTGAGGAGTTCGCGGCGTCGAGGACGACGCCGAAGGGGTACCAGGTGGAGCCGATCTGGCGCTCCCCCGAGAAGCTCGCCCAGGTCACCCCGGTGTCGGATCCACCGGCGAGATTGGTGTCGTCGCCGGCACTGGTGCCACCCGCGGTCGTGATGTACCAGCGCCCGTCCGTCGACGACTGGACCACGTCGTTGGCGTTGTAGGTCGTCGCCGTCGCCCAGGTGCCCCGGTTCTGGTGCGGGATGTAGGTGATCGACATCGAGCTGTAGGGCGCCACATCGGGCACGCCGTTGCTGTCGGCGTCGATGCCGGTGTCGGGGGTGGTGATCTTGATGTCGGCACCGGACCCCACGGCGAACGCGTACGCCTTCGGGTTCGCCATCGTGGTGTCCGACAGGTCGCCGAGGCCCGCCTGGGCGAACAGGCGCCCCTGCTCGCGGTTGAACATCTCGAACGAGAGGCGGCGGTCGAAGCCGTCACTGAAGTTCCCGTCACCGTTGGGGTCGGACAGGATCTGGACGGCGTGGTTCACCGGCCCGGTGACCGGATAGTCGGTGCGCCCGGCGCCGTTGTCGTAGTAGAGCTGGTCGGTCGACGCCACTGAACCCAGAGACTGGGTGTTGGCGTACATCGCGGTGACGTTGCCTGCGGTGTTGCGCACCGTCCAGCCGCCCGACCGGATGGCGTTGCGGGTCGCGGTGTCTGCCCAGTCCCACCCCTCGACGAGCTCGTAGTACTCGTCGGTGATCGGCACCATCGGGAACGGGAAGGCGGCGAGGTTCTTGTTGTGGGGGTCGCCCGTCCACTCCTCCTTGAGGAACGAGTAGACCGCCTTCTCCGTCACGCCGTCGGTGGCGTCGAGGTTGCCGACGCCAGGGTGCAGCTCGATCCTCTTGGCCGCGGTGTCGATGAAGACCTCGGTCGCCCCGGTGTTCGTCGCCTCGTCGTTGAGGAGGTCCGGGTCGATGATGAGTGCCATGTTTCGCTCCTCGTCAGGCTTCGGCGCCGTGCGTCGAGGTCACGGCCATCAGGGGACAATGGTGTGAAGAGGTCTGCACCAGAGGCAGGCCGGAATGCTGGACCGAGGCCAGCTCGGTGTGCGCGACGGCGACGGGGGATCGGGCGGCGTGCGCCGCGTCAACCTGTGCGCTGCTCATGGGTCGAGCCTGACGGCGTGGCCCGCGGCGACGAGGTCGTCACCGAGGTCGTGGCCGTCGGGGCGGGTGACGCTGGCGATCCAGCGCCCGAACTTTCCGGT
>RFKJ01000234.1 GCA_003694325.1 Deltaproteobacteria bacterium | reverse complement strand
TCCGGCTCGAGCGGCAGCTCGCCGGTGAGGCGGCGGTCGAGGTCGAGGCGGGACAGCCGCCGGCCGTCGTTGACCTCGGGCAGCCGGGCGCTCATCGCAGCACCATCGTCGCCAGCAGCAGCACGCCGAGCACGGCGCCGAGCTGCACCCGGTCGTCGTCGAGCAGGCGGCGGGCCCGGGCCAGGAAGGCGTTGAGCCGCTTGCGCACGGTCGGCACCGACAGGCCGACCATGCGGGCCGTCTGTTCCTTGGTCATGTCGTCGAAGAAGATGTGGACGACGATGGCCTGGGTCTGCTCGTCGGCACCGGCCAGCAGCCGGCGCACGGTGTGCAGGCGCTCCCACTCCTCGGCGCCCGCGACATTGCCGGCGACTCCGCCGATCAACGCCTTGTGCTCGCGGCGCTTGTCGGCCCGGCCGGTGCGGTTGCGCACCTGGTTGAGGCAGAGGTTGGTCGAGATCCGGTACATCCAGGTCAGCGGCGAAGCCTCCTGCCGGAACTCGTCGTAGTGCACGAGCACCCGGGCGAAGGTCTCCTGCACGGCGTCCACGGCGTCCTCCTCGTTGCCCAGGATCCGCCGACAGCGGTGGAAGATCACGTGCCCGTACCGCTGGTACAGGGCTTCGAGCTCTCCGGGGGCCGGCGGCATCTCGGGCTCCACTCCGTTCGACACATCAGCGCCGAGGAACGGAAAGGCATTCTTGTCGGAGAGGAGGCTACCCGGCGCGAAGGGGCCGGGCGGCTCCATCATGCCGCGGTCGCGCGGACGGCGCTCCTGGCAGATCGGCGGCGTCCTCGGCATCGGCGGCGGGTGGGCCGGGCGTGCCGCCTGGACTGGCATCGTCACTGGGCGGAGCGGCGGTCAGGATCGCCGGGGTGAGCCGCCAACCACCGGATCCTGACCGGTTTCCGGTCAAGATCGGGAGGGCGAGGCCTCGCCTGGCCGATCCTGTCCGCGATCCGGTCAGGATCGGGAGGGCGAGGCGTCAACCACCGGATCCTGACCGCGGCCTGCACCGGCCGGCTGGCCACGCGGCCGGTTCAGGGCGACCCGGTGTCGCCCTCGGTGCACACCATGCCCGCCTGCACCTCGTCTTCGGTGGCCATGGACCCGGCGTCGCAGAGCGCGAAATAGAGGTCCACCGTCGCCGAGCATTCGCTGTCGCCGGTCCCCTCTTCCCCGTCGTAGGTACAGGTCCAGGTCGAGGTCCCCGCGCTGTCCGGGCAGTACAGCGGAAAGAGGTCGCACAGCGGCCCGCCGCGGTGGCAGGCGCTCAGCAGCGCTGCGGTCATCGCCAGGGCAACCGCAGCCACCACCGCCTTGTTCACGGTCACCATCACTCCTCCGCACAGTAGTAGACGTCGAGGTCGCGGAAGCTCGCGCCCTCGACGATGAACTCGAAGTCGTAGCTCTCCTGCGTCAGGTACGACATCAGGGTGCCACCGCCCCGGCCGGTGAGGTAGCCGGAGATGTGGCAGTCCGTCTCGTCGGTCACCGTGATGTCGCCGTCGAACCAGGTGTCGGTCGCGCCCTGTTCGCGCGCCGGCACGTCGATGCCGATGTTGCGGATGGGGTAGACCCCTGGTTCGAACACAACTTCGGCTGCGCCACCGCCCAGAGGCACCCGCAGGCTGGTCGTGAACTGCGGCTGCACCGCCGCTTCGGGCGAACAGGGCAGCGGCAGCCGCGATGACCAGAAGGGCCCGTCGTCATCGGGTGGGTGCAGCGACGACCAGCCACCGTCCATCGCTTCCGTCAGGAAGGTGTGCTCCCCGTGCGCGTCGTGGATCGTGATCGCAACCTGCGACTGGCCGGACTGCAAGGCGGCGTCTGTCAGCACGTTCCGGCCGGCCGCGATCCTCTCCAGGAGATCCGGTGGGGCGGCCGGCAGGCCGCTGCAATTCACGGGCTGGTACAGCCCGGGCTTCCACCCCGTGCAGGCAGGCGCCCACGCGGCGCTGACGCCCACAAGGACGCCGGCCCGTACGGCGACCCGGTGTGGACACGAGCCGGTCATGTCAGGGGGCCACCCGGACTTCGACGTCCATGGCGTTGTCCAGGCGTGCCGCGCGCGAGAAGGCGTCGTGCTTGTTCCCATCACCCATGGTGATCTCCCCAGTGTGGAGGCCGATGGCCTTGCTCACATACGACCAGGTCCCGCCGCTGTCGCCTGAAATCCCGTTGTTGTCGTCCATCACGACGAGGTGCCGCAACGTGACACTGGGGTCCGACTTCGACGCGGCGCTGACTGAGGTGCGGTAGATCTGGTCGCAGACGCGCGAGTCGCTCGACTGGCCGTACAGGCAGGCCCACTGGTTGCGGAACCAGGTCGTCTTGACGCTGGTGACATCGCGGTCGTCCTGGGCATGGTTGTAGATGAAGGTCGCGGGCTCTGCGCGCGACGTGGTGAACCACGAGAAGTCGCCGTGCCGTCCCTGGTGGTCGTCCTGGTACGTCGCGGACACGATGTTTCCGGCGCTGTCCTTGACCTGGTTGATGTCGCTGCAGTGGCCGGCGGTCGTCACCCCCGTCACCCCCGTCGACTTGTGGCGGACGTTGAATCCCGTCGTGCAAGTGAACACGCCCGAGATGAGCGCCTCGTTTCCACCCCAGACCGGCGCAGACTCCAACCGCATGGTGCTGCCAGTCACCTCCGTCACCGTCACGTCACCCTGGAGCCCGACCGGCAGGGTCGGCGCCGGCACGCCCCCGCCGATCACCACGTCGATGTTGTCGACGGAGTCGAAGGCGACGAGGAAGTCGCGGATCTGCTCCCCTTCGAGGAAGTCCGTGATGTCGCTGACCTGCTGCATCCACTCCAGCCCGTTCTTGCCGACATCGTCATGGGTGTTCACCGACAGCCCCGACGCGGTGATGAGCGCGTCCACACCGCTGGGGACCGTGCTCTTGAAGTACAGGTGTGAGCTGTCGGTCGGCGACGCCGCGAAGACGCCATCGGAGAAGTCGTCGGGCCAGGTCATCCGGATGCTGGTGACGAGATCGTCGAAGGCATCGGAGTCGTCCATCAGGTCCAGCGTGTCCTGCAGCGTCCACCCCATGGCATCGGCGACCAGCGTGGCGTCAGTGATGCGCGCATCCTCGGCCGACTCGTGGGCAGCGCGGGCGCCAGCGCTCGCGAACAGGGCCGCCGTGCAGACCAGGGCGCGCAGGGATGGCGAAGACGGGGATCGAGACATGTCCACTCCCGGCCCCGTGGACGCGGAATGCACTCCTTCAACAAGGAGCCGGGTTCTTCATACTCTCTCTGCAAGGGCCGAGCCGAGAATTTCTCGTCGCCCCCCCGCCCATTGAGCCGGGTGAAGATCCCGCTCTGACCGATGGTAGCTGCATTTCCGACAGCATGAAGGGCCGGATCTGTGCGAATCGCGCACGAGGTTGAAGAAGGGGCAGAGCCCGGTGAGGATGGAAGTGCAAACCCACCAGCCTCCCAGGATGCCCCGGTGCCAGACTTCCACACTTCCTGCTCATCGGCCACCCCCAGCGCTCTTGACCGTCTGCAGTCGCTTCGAGACCGAGGCCCCGGCGACGACTTCATGGCCTTCGAGTCCGAGGTCCATGCCCTGGTTGCAGAGGTCGAGCGCGAGGTGCTTGCTGCGGGGCTGGAGCGCCTGGACATCGATACCCCCGCCGTGCTCATCGACGGCGTC
>RFKJ01000233.1 GCA_003694325.1 Deltaproteobacteria bacterium | reverse complement strand
GTATAAAGCATTGCCCAAGTACTGCACTGAGGTCATCCATGTCCACGGAATCCCCCCAGAGTGAAGGCGGCAGCCTGCCGAACACCCTCGACCTGCCGATCCTCGCGATCCGCAACTCGGTCATCTTCCCGGTCCTCGCCCGGCCGATCAACGTCGGCCGGGAGAAGTCGTTGCGCGCGGTGGAGGCCGCCCTCGAGGGGCAGAAATTCCTGGGCATCCTCGCCCAGAAGGATGCCAAGAACGAAGATCCGGCCGTCGACGAACTGTACTGGACCGGGTCGGTCGTCAAGATCCTGAAGTCGGTCAAGATCCCCGGCAACAAGCTCTCCGTCATCATCCAGGGCGTGGCCCGCATCAAGGTGCGCCGGTGGATCGAGGGCGAGGAGTACCTGCGGGCCGAGGTCGATGTCTTCGAGGAGCCGCAGGAACACTCCGAGGAGCTCGACCAGAAGATGGCGACCCTCCGCGAGCTGGCCCAGCGCATCATCGACCTGTCGCCGACGATCCCGGCGGAAGCCAGCTTCCTGGTCCGCAGCATCGACAACCCCGGCGTGCTCGCCGACATCGTCGCCAGCAACCTGGGCATCGGGGTGGAGGAGCAGCAGGAGCTGCTCGACACCTTCGACACCGGCGCCCGCATGGACAAGGTCGTGGCGCTGCTCAACAAGGAGATCCAGGTCCTCGAGCTGAGCAACAAGATCCAGTCCGAGGTCAAGGGCGAGATGGACAAGGCCCAGCGGGAGTACTTCCTGCGGGAGCAGCTCAAGGCCATCCAGAAGGAACTGGGCGAGGTCGACGACCGCCAGGAGGAGTTCGAGGAACTCAAGAAGGCCATCAAGCGCGCCGGCATGCCCAAGGATGTCGAGAAGGTGGCCTTCAAGGAGCTCAAGCGCATGAGCCGCATGAGCCCCGGGGCTGCCGAGTACACGGTGAGCCGCACCTACCTCGACTGGCTCATCGAGCTGCCGTGGAGCAAGTCGAGCCGCGACGTCCTGGACATCGCCCGGGCCCGCGAGGTCCTCGACGAGGACCACTACGACCTCGACAAGGTCAAGACGCGGATCCTCGAGTACCTCGCGGTGCGCAAGCTCAAGAAGGACATGAAGGGCCCCATCCTCTGCCTGGTGGGTCCGCCCGGCGTCGGCAAGACCTCGCTGGCCAAGTCGGTCGCCCGGGCCATCGGGCGGGAGATGGTGCGGATCAGCCTCGGCGGCGTCCGGGACGAGGCGGAGATCCGCGGCCACCGGCGGACCTACATCGGGTCGCTGCCCGGCAAGGTCATCAAGGGCATCAAGAAGGCCGGCACCAACAACCCGGTGTTCGTCCTCGACGAGATCGACAAGCTCGGCATGGACTACCGGGGCGACCCCAGCTCGGCCCTCCTCGAGGTCCTGGATCCCGAACAGAACGACACCTTCCAGGACCACTACCTCGACGTTCCCTTCGATCTGAGCAAGGTGCTGTTCATCGCCACGGCCAACCAGATGGGGCCGATCCCGGCGCCGCTGCGGGACCGCATGGAGATCATCGAGATCCCCGGCTACACGATGCAGGACAAGCTCAAGATCGCCCGCAACTTCATCATTCCGGAGCAGCTCGAAGCCCACGGCATCACCGAGGAGCACGTCGACCTGACGGATGAAGCCATCCGGTTCATCATCGAGAGCTACACCCGCGAAGCCGGCGTGCGCTCGCTGAAGCGCGAGATCGCGGCGGTGATGCGGTGGGTGGCCAAGGAGGTCGCCAGCGAGACGCTCGAGGGCCGGGCGGTGATCACCCCCGAGAAGGTCGAGGAGATCCGCGGGCCGATCCACTTCTTCAGCGACGTGGCCGAGCGGACCAGCGTGCCCGGCGTGGCGACCGGCCTGGCCTGGACCCCGACCGGTGGCGACATCCTGTTCATCGAGGCCACCAAGTTCAAGGGCAAGGGCCAGATGAAGCTGACCGGCTCGCTGGGCGACGTGATGAAGGAGTCGGTGGGGGTTGCCAGCAGCTACGTCCGCAGCGCGGCACGCGAGCTGGGGATCGACGAGGACGTGTTCGACCAGATCGACATCCACGTCCACGTTCCCACCGGCGCGGTCCCCAAGGACGGCCCCAGCGCCGGCGTGACCATGCTCACCGCCATCGTCAGCCTGCTGACGGGGTTGTGCGTCGACCACGAGCTGGCCATGACCGGCGAGGCCACCCTGCGCGGCGCGGTGCTGCCGGTCGGCGGCATCAAGGAGAAGGTCCTCGCCGCGCACCGCGCGGGGATCAAGCGGATCATCCTCCCCGAGAAGAACCGCAAGGACCTGCCGGAGATCCCCGAGGAGATCCGGGAGGAGCTGACCTTCCACTTCTGCTCGCGGATGGAGCAGGTCCTCGAGATCGCGCTGGGCAAGGAGAACATCGAGGCTCGCCGAGCCGAGCTGGAAGCCGAGCTGGAAGCGCGGCGGATGGCCCGCAACGTCGAGGAGTCGGGCGGCTCCCCGGCCCAGGGACGCGGCCCGGCGCAGCG
>RFKJ01000232.1 GCA_003694325.1 Deltaproteobacteria bacterium | reverse complement strand
GGTCGAGCTCGAGGCCTTCGGCGGGGACACGCTCCGCCTGCGGGCATTGCCCGCCGCCTGCCAGCACGCCGAGCCCCACGCCGTGGTGCGCGCTTTGGCCGCCGCCCTCCGCCGGGGTGCCGGCGCCGACGCCATCCGGGAGCTGCTCGCCGAACACGGGGCGATCCCGGCGGGCCGCACCCTCTCGCCCTACGAACAGCGCAGCCTCCTGGCGGACGTCGACCCCTTCGAACCGGGCGTGTCGGCCTTCATCGACGCCGAGGAGCTGGCCCGCCGCACCGAGGGCAGGTCGTGAAGCTGCTCATCATCGGGGGGCCCACCGCCACCGGCAAGACCGCCGCGGCGATCGAGGTCGCCCGGCGGTGGCCCGTGCGCCTCGTCAGCGCCGACGCCATGCAGGTCTACCGGGGCATGGACATCGGCACCGCCAAGCCCGACCCGGCCACCCTCGCCGCCTTTCCCCATGCCTGCATCGACGTGCGGGACCCCGACGAGGACTTCAGCGTCGCCGACTTCGTCTCTGCCGTCGAAGAAGCCCGGAGACACCACGAGCGGGTCGTGGTGGTGGGCGGAACCAGCTTCTGGCTGTCGGCGCTCGTGCGACCGCTGGCGGCCCTGCCCCCGTCGGACCCCGCGGTGCGGGCCGAGCTGGAGGCCCTGCCCGATCCCCACGCCCGGCTCGCCGCCGTCGACCCCGACAGCGCCGCGCGCCTGCATCCCCACGATCGGGTCCGGGTCATCCGCGCCCTGGAGGTCCACGCCCTCACCGGGCGCCCGATGTCGGCGCTGTGGGCCGAGGGCCCCCGACACCCGCCCGTCGACGCCGAGATCGCCTGGCTGGACCGGGAGGACCTGCGGCCGCGCATCGGGCAGCGCCTGCACCGGATGATGGAGGCCGGCTACCTCGACGAGGTCGCCGCGCTGGTGGCCCGGGGCTACGGACCCCAGCACAAGCCGATGCGAAGCCTGGGATACGCCCACCTCTCGGCCCACCTGCGGGGCGAGCTGGACCTGGCGGAAGCACTGCGGCGCACCGAGCGGGACACCTGGCGGCTGGCGCGCAAGCAGCGGACCTGGGGGCGGGGGATGGGCTGGCAGCCCACCGATCCGTCGGGCGTCCTGCGCGCTGCCGAGCGGGCCTTCGGCGCGGACTAGCCCGGCGGGCCGCCGGTCGAGGACCAGCCCGGCGGGCGTCCTGCGCGTCCGCACACCGCCGGTCGGGGCCTGCTGCAGTTGGCGAGGACCGCGGCGAGGGTGGCAGGGAGGCGTCCACGACGTGCGCCGACCCGCCCGGGAGAGCCCCCTTGAACTCCTTCTCTCGAAATGACATGATGGCAGTGGTTGACTCGTCAACCCATCCCGCCTCTCGGCGGCAATCCTGCACTCTTCCGGCCGAATCCCCAGGTCGTCCCCCCGGGTCGATCGAATGCGGTTCGGTTCCGACCCGTCGGCGGTGTCGGAACCCGTGGAGGTAGACATGACCCGGTCCATGGCGTCCATTCCCTTGCTGCCCCGCTCTCCGGCCCGCGCCATCGGAGCGTGCGCCGCGCTCGCCGCGATCCTGCTCAATGTCGGCTGCAACGCCGTCCGGTACTCGGAGAGCTTCACCCCCGAGGGCGAACCGACCCGGGTCATCGTCCACAGCGACGCCGGCGTGGTCGAGGTCGTCGCCGGCGACGAGCTGCGGGTGGAGCGCGACGTGCGGGCCCCCGAGGCCGCGCTGCGCCTGTCCCACACCATGGTCGATGGCGTGTTGATGCTCGAGGCCCGCTGCGCCACCCTGCTGCCCTGCGCCGTCGACACCCGACTCACCCTGCCGGCGGCGGTGCCGGTGGAGATCGACCTCGGCGTCGGGGAGGTCTGGGTCACCGGCATCACCGACCTGCGCCTGGAGCTGGACGAGGGCGACGCCGACATCGAACTGAGCGGCGACCTCCAGGCCAGCGTCGGCAGCGGCGACCTGCAGGTGCGCATGGCAGCGGGCCGCCGGGCCCGGGTGGCCGTGGGTCGCGGCGACATCACCGTCGACGTGCCCGACTCCGACTGGGAGATCGACGCCGAGGCCCGGGAGCTGCGCCTCCGCGACGTCCAGCACCACCCCGGGGCGCCGGGACGGCTGGAGCTGAACGCCCCGTCGGGGACGGTGACGGTCCAGCGGACCGGGGGGTTCGCCACCCGGTGATCACCGGCCGGACCCGCCGCCCGGGACGTGTCGGGGAGGTGACGAGGTTGGAGCGTCGCCCCGCGCCGCATTAGCGGGTCGACATGGACTTCGTTCTCGAGTTCGAGCGGCCGCTGATCGAGCTGGAGCGCCGCATCGACGACCTGCGGGAGATCGAGCGCGACAGCGGCGCCGACCTCTCCAGTGCCATCGAGCAGCTCCAGCTCCAGGCGGATCGCCTGCTGCGCCAGATCTTCGCCGACCTCAGCCCCTGGCAGCGAACCCTGCTGTCGCGGCATCCGGGCCGACCCTACACCCTCGACTACGTCGCGGGGTTGTGTACCGACTGGACCGAGCTGCACGGCGACCGGGCCGGCCACGACGACCATGCGATCGTCACCGGCCTGGCCCGGCTCGACGGGCGGCCGGTGGCGATCGTCGGCCAGCAGAAGGGTCGCAACACCCGCGAGAACATCCGCCGGAACTTCGGGATGCCGCGACCGGAGGGCTACCGCAAGGCCCTGCGGATCATGCAGCTCGCCGACCGCTTCGGGATGCCGGTCCTGGCGTTCATCGACACGCCGGGCGCCTTCCCGGGGATCGACGCCGAGATGCGGGGCCAGGCCGAAGCCATCGCCCGCAACATCATGGAGATGGCCGCCCTGCGGGTGCCGGTGATCTGCAGCGTCATCGGCGAGGGAGGGTCCGGCGGCGCCCTGGCCATCGGGGTCGGCAACCGGGTGCTCATGATGGAGAACGCCATCTACTCGGTGATCTCCCCGGAAGGCTGCGCCGCCATCCTGTGGCGGGACCGGGCCGAGGGACCGCGGGCGGCGGCGGCGCTGCGCATCACCGCGGCCGACTGCCTCCGCAACAGGGTGGTGGACGAGGTGGTCGCCGAGCCCCCCGGCGGGGCCCACCGCGACAAGGCCGCGGCGGTCGCGGCGCTGGGCGACGCCATCCGCCGGCACCTCGCCGAGCTGTCGGTCCTCGACCCCGATGAATTGCGGCGGGATCGCTACGATCGCTTCCGCCGCCTGGGGGCCTTCGAGGAGTCCCGGCGGGACGAGTCCGCAGGGGCGGAGCCTGCGGCGGAGGGGGCGGCGGCGGAGGCAGCGCCGGACAACGTGGTCAACCTCGACGGTCGCCGCGCATCCGGTGGCGAGGCCGAGTGAGCGCCTCCGACGGTCGATGGATCGCCCCCGCCGAGGAGGGGCTGCGAGGGCGGGTGCAGGTCCCCGGCGACAAGTCGGTGTCCCACCGAGTGCTGATCTTCGCCGGGCTGGCGGAGGGCCGGGCCCGGGTCCGCGGCCTGTTGGACAGCGCCGACGTCGACTCCACCCGTCGCTGCATGGAGGCCCTCGGCGTCGACATCGTCGACGAGGGGGACGCCCGGTTGATCCACGGGGCGGAGGGCCGCCTCACCGAGCCCGACGACGTGCTGGACTGCGGCAACTCCGGGACCACCATGCGCCTGCTGTGCGGCCTGCTCGCCGGCCAGCCCTTCCACGCCGTGCTCACCGGTGACGCCTCGCTCCGCCGGCGCCCCATGCGCCGGGTGACCGGACCGCTGTCCTCGCTCGGAGCCCGGCTCGACGGGCGCCAGGGGGCCAGCCTCGCCCCGCTGTCCGTCCGGGGAACCCGGGCCCTCACCGGCGGCGAGATCGAGACGGGCGTGGCCTCGGCCCAGGTCAAGTCGGCCCTGCTGCTGGCCGGCCTCCAGGGCCGGTCGCCGCTCCAGATCGTCGAGCCCGGGCCCTCCCGCGATCACAGCGAGCGGATGCTGGCCGCCCTCGGCGCACAGATCCGGAGGCTGCCCCAGGACGACGGCTCGGTCCGCGTCGAGCTGGTCCCCGGCCGACCGCTGAAGCTCTCCGATGTCGACGTGCCGGGCGACGTCTCCAGCGCCGCCTTCTGGCTGGTGGCGGCGTCCATCGTCCCGGGCAGCGACCTCGTCCTGCCGGGCGTGGGCCTCAACCCGACCCGCACCGGCCTCGTCGACGTGCTGCGGGCCATGGGGGCGTCCATCGACATCGTCGATCCCGGGCTGAGCTGCGGCGAGCCGGTCGGCGCGATCCGGGTGCGCAGCGCCCCGCTCCGGGCCATCGATCTCGACGGGCCGGATGTCGTGCGGCTGATCGACGAGATCCCGGTGCTGGCGGTGGCCGCGGCGATGGCCCGGGGGGTGACGACGATCCGCGGGGCGCAGGAGCTGCGCCACAAGGAGAGCGACCGGATCGCCAGCACGGTGGCCATGCTCCGGCAGATGGGCGCCACCGTCGACGAGCTGCCCGACGGCCTCCGGGTGCACGGCCGGGCCGGCGAGCCGTTCCCCGGCGGCCGGGTCGACTCCCACGGCGACCACCGGATCGCCATGGCGGCGGCGGTGGCGGCGCTGGCCAGCAGTCGGGGCTGCCGGTTGCGGGACCCGGCGGCGGTCACCATCTCCTACCCGTCCTTCTTCGACACGCTGGAGGAGCTGCGTGCCTGAGTCCCCCCCGAAGTCCCCCCCCGCGGCCTCGGCCGCCGCGGCCTCGGTACCCGCCGGGCCGCGACTCCGCATCGCCATCGACGGCCCCGCGGCGAGCGGCAAGGGGACGGTGGCCCGGGCGGTGGCCGACGTGCTCGGGTACCGCTACCTCGACACCGGGGCGATGTACCGGGCCCTGGCCCTGGTCGCCCGGCAACGAGGGGTCCCCCTGACCGACGAGGCCGCGCTGGCCGACCTCGCACGGTCGGTGCGCATGGAGTTCCGCGCCGCCGACGGGCCGGGCCCGGCGCGCATCTTCGTCGACGGCCACGACCTCAGCGAGGCCATCCGGACCCAGCAGGTCGGCGAGGACGCCAGCGCCATCGCGGTGTACCCGGCGGTGCGCCGGGCGCTGGTGGCCCTGCAGCAGGCGCTGGCGGCCGAGGGAGGGGTGGTGGTCGACGGACGGGACATCGGCACCGTGGTCCTTCCCGACGCCGAGCTGAAGATCTACCTCGACGCCACCCCCGAGGAGCGGGCCCGCCGCCGATGGGCCGAGCTGCAGTCCCGGGGAGTGGATGTCGGCCTCGACGAGGTCCTCGCCGAGATCCACCGTCGGGATCGCCAGGACAGCGGGCGGGCCACCGGCCCGCTGCGCAAGGCCGACGACGCCATCACCATCGACACCACCGGGCGCCCGCCCGATGACGTGCTCGCCGAGATCCTGGCCCGGGCCGCCGAGCGGGGGGCGCGCCCGCCGACCCCCATCGCCCCCGGAAGCGGGGCCGACGCCGGCCGGCCGACCACCGGAGCGCTTGACGCCAGTCCACCCGACGCATAGAAGCGCCTACTTCCGGGTCGACGCCACCACGGGTGCTCGAACCGATGTCGGCTGACCGCGACAGGGACGCGGTTGGAGTCCCGACCTCCAGCACGGAGCGCCGTCGAGAATCCCCTCGCGGTCCTGCTCGAACCACCATCCCTCCAAACCAGTGAGAGCCCGCGCCGGCCGTGGGCTCCGAGGCCACCTCCCCACATGTCCGACAACACCAACCTCGACATCTCCATCGAAGACCTCGCTCGCGAAGACTTCCAGGCCCTGTTCGACCAGTACCTCGACAAGAGCAGCGTGCGCGAGCAGTCGGTCGTCACCGGCAAGGTCACCGGCATCGAAGGCGACTGGGTCACCGTCGACGTCGGCTACAAGGCCGAGGGCGTCATCCCCAAGAGCGAGTTCATCGACCCCGACGGCAACCTGACCATCGCCGTGGGCGACGAGATCGACGTCTTCCTCGACAGCATGGACGAGGCCGAGGGGCAGCTCCAGCTCAGCAAGCGCAAGGCCGACCAGATGAAGGCCTGGGAGGAGATCTCCCAGGCGTTCGAGGCCGGCGAGACCGTCAAGGGCGTCATCACCGCCCGGGTCAAGGGCGGCCTGAGCGTCGACATCGGGGTCAAGGCCTTCCTCCCCGGCTCCCAGGTGGACCTCCGTCCCGTCAAGAACCTGGAGAAGCTGCTGGGCGAGGAGATGGAGTTCCGGATCATCAAGTTCAACAAGCGCCGGGGCAACATCGTCCTGTCCCGCCGGGTGCTGCTGGAGGAGGAGCGCCAGGAGAAGCGCAAGGAGACCCTCAAGGAACTCCACGTCGGCGCCATCATGCAGGGCGTGGTCAAGAACATCACCGACTACGGGGCGTTCATCGACCTGGGCGGCATCGACGGCCTGCTGCACATCACCGACATGACCTGGGGCCGGATCAACCACCCCTCCGAGATGGTCGAGGTCGGCCAGACGATGGAGGTGAAGATCCTCAAGTTCGACCCCGAGACCCAGCGGGTGAGCCTCGGCTACAAGCAGATCCGGCCCGATCCGTGGGACGAGGTCGACATCAAGTACCCCGTCGGCGCCATCGTCCGCGGCCGCGTGGTCTCCATGCCGGACTACGGGGTCTTCGTCGAGCTGGAGGACGGCATCGAGGGCCTGGTCCACATCTCCGAGATGACCTGGAACAAGCGGGTCAAGCACCCCAGCAAGCTCGTGAAGATGGGCGACATCGTCGAAGCCAAGGTGCTCGGCGTCGATGTCGAGAACAAGCGGATCAGCCTGGGCATGAAGCAGCTCGAGCCCAACCCCTGGGACATCGTCGAGCAGAAGTACCCCATCGGCTCCATCGTCCGCGGCAAGGTGCGGAACATCACCGACTTCGGCGTCTTCGTGGGGATCGAGGAGGGCATCGACGGCCTCATCCACATCAGCGACCTGTCCTGGTCGCAGCGGATCCGTCACCCCTCGGAGATGTTCCAGAAGGGCGACGAGGTCGAGGCCCGGGTCAAGAACATCGACCGGGAGAACGAGCGGTTCAGCCTCAGCCTCAAGTCGATGACCGACGACCCCTGGCTGTCGGTGCAGAGCCGCTACTTCCTGGGCCAGGTGGTCAAGGGCAAGGTCGTCAGCCGCACCGACTTCGGCGTCTTCGTCGAGATCGAGGAAGGCGTCGAGGGCCTGGTCCACATGTCCGAGCTGGTGGACGCCGACGAGGACTGGATGGAGAAGTACCCCGACGGCCGCGAGATGATGGTGGAGATCCGCCGCATCGACCCGCATGATCGCAAGATCAGCCTGTCGGAGAAGGGCGCCACCGACCGCACCGAGGACGAGGGCTCCATCGAGGACTACATGGCCCGCCAGGGCGAGAGCAGCGCCCGGCTCGGCGACGTGCTCGGCGACCTGAGCAAGAAGCTGGGCGGGGAGTAGCGCGCCACGGGCGTGGACGAACCCGCGTCCGGACCGGCCCGGGTGACCCGGCATCCATCTTTGCCCTCGCGGCGGGGTGGGGTGCGGGGTTACCCGGGTCTCGTCGTCTCTCCTGGAGGTCAAGGTGACCGCGTCCCGCTGGATCCTGCTCGTCGTGGTGCTGCTCGTGGTCGGCCTGCTCGCCCTGTTCACGGTGCAGAACCTCGGCCGCACCACCGACCTGAGCATCGACCTGTGGGTGTGGGCCGCCCACCTGCGCCAGCCGGTGCCGGTCCCGTTCCTGCTGCTGGGGGCGTTTGCGCTGGGCCTGCTGCTGGGCGGGACGTGGGGGCTGGCGGGGCGCCTGACCGCCTCCTCCCGCATCGCCCGGCTGGAGCAGGACCTCGCCCGCCACAACCGGACGCCGCCTGCCGCCGACCGTGATGATCCCTGGGGTTGAGCTGCTGGTCTGGGCCGGCCTGGCGGCCTGCGGCTCGGTCGGACCGCAGGAGCCCGCCGGACCGGGACCCGCGGCCGCTGCGCCGCAATCGACCCGCCGACCGGTCGAGCCGGGGTCGGCGCCCGGCCCCGACGATGGCGGTGCGGCGCCCGCGCGGGTCACCATCGACGCGGACCGACCGGTCGTAGCGGACCCGGTCTCGCCCGAGGAGCTGGCGGCATGGTCGGCCGACATCGCCGCCCTGCCCGCCGAGGCGCGACTGGCGCTCACCGGGGCGATGAACCTGCTCCCAGGGCCCTGCGCGCCCTGCCTGGCCCGCGACGAGCACCTCGCCCGCTGCGCGATGGAGGCGCCGGAGGGCTGCGAGAACCTGCCCGAGCTGGTGGCGCGGATGGTCCGCGTGGCGCGGGCAGGGGGTGGACCGGGGGCCCTGCGCGCCGTGGCGCTGGTCGGCGATGCCTGGACCTCGGCCGGCCCCGGCGCCGGCATCGGCTGGCCCGACCCCGACAGCCCGGTGCATGTCGAGCTGTGGGTCGACCCGGGGGCCGGGCTGTGGCGGCAGGCCGCCCACACCGCCCAGGAGCTGGTCGCCGTGTCGGCCGAGGCCGACCACATGGGTCCCCTGTCGCTGTCGGTGCGGCTGTTTCCGACCTGGCGCTTCCGTGGGGCGCCCGTCCGTGCGCAGGCCCTCGACCTGCACCGGGCGGTGGCTGCCGCCGACCGCCTGGGGCAGGGTCTTCCGCTGCTCGCCGCCCTGGCGGAACAGTCCACCGACCCGCCCTCGGTGGACGCCGCGCGCGACGCGCTGCCGGCACTGCAGGGCCCCGCATGGGCCGCCGCACTGGCCGCCGCCGACGCCGACCTGGCCGAAGACACGACCGACGCCGAGGCCATCGGGCTGCGCGCCGCCCCGTCCTGGCGGGTCGACGGCTACCGCCTGCGGGGCGCCCAGGGGCTGCAGAGCCTGCTGCACGTCGTGGAGAACCAGTGGCTCGACCACCACGACACCCTGCCCCCGGCCCTGCTCGCCATCGACGCTCCGCGCCCTGGGAAATCGCGGTGAGCGGGCCGAAGCGGCGGAGACGCACGCAGATCAACCCGGGCCGCCTCGCCGCCGGCCGGGCGCTGCTGGCCGTCGAGCGGGGCGCCCACGCCGAGGACATGCTCGCCAGCCTCGCCCCGCCCGAGGGACCCGACCGCCGCCTGGCCTGGCACCTCGTCCTGGGGGTGCTCCGCCGGCAGGGCTCCCTCGACCACCGCCTCGCCGAGGTCTCCGGCCGCCCGCTGCGCAAGGTGGATCCGCCGGCGCGGGTCGCCCTGCGCCTGGGGCTGTTCGAGCAGGTCGAGAGCCGGACCGCCCCCCACGCCGCCGTGGACCAGGCCGTGGAGCTGTGCCGACACCTCGGTGGACGCCGG
>RFKJ01000231.1 GCA_003694325.1 Deltaproteobacteria bacterium | reverse complement strand
TCTTCTGCCCGATGGTGCGCGCCCCGTCCGAGCCGGAGCCGCCGGTCAGCGCGAAGTACCCGCCCACCGCGATCACGACCAGGAACAGCACCCCCGCGATGACGAACAGCACGAGGTTGTCGCGGCGGGGCGGCACCACGAGGTCGTCGTCGTCCTCGAGATCCGGGGCCGGGCGATCCGCGACCGCCGGCGCGGTGGGGACGGCATCGGGCTCCGCGGCCGCGGGCGCCGGCGCGGGGCTGGGGGCAACGGGCGCCGGCTCGCGTTGTTCGGCGGCGGGCTGCGGCGCGGGCCGTTCGGCGGGCTCACGCGCCACCGCCAAGGCGGGAGCCTCCGCGGTCCGCCGGGCGAACATCTCCCGGTCCACGGTGGTGGCGGGGGTCGCGTCCATCGAGTCCGGCACCGACGCCGGTCCCACCCATCGATCCAAGGTGGTGGCCGGGGTGTCCGCCGCGGCCTCCACCCGGTCGGCGAGGGCTCCCGGATCGAGGGGCGGCGCCGGGGGCGCGGTGTTGCCGGGCAGCGGCGCGTCGAGCAGCTCCTCGGTGAGGTCCGCCGTGGGCGGCAGCGAGCCCGGGCGCGGCGGGGCGCCCTGCCGCGCGGTCTTGTCGGGGGTGTCCTTCGGCTCCACGGTGTGGCCCTCGTCCAGCGGCGGGATCTTCTCATAGCCCGCCACGGGGCGTGCTATCGTATCTCGTGTAAGGCTCGGGTGAGATCATGCTTCGCGTCGCTCAGCTCCGTCCGCCCGCGACCCTCGCCGTCCTCCTCGCGCTGCCCGCATGCGTCGGCCAGGACGACTGTGGCCCCGAGGACCGCGTGTGCCGCAACGCCTTCGCCACCGGCACGCCCACCGACGCGCCCCCCGAGTACGGCACCGAGATCGAGGGGCCCGGCTCCGGCAACCAGGGGCCCGGCCCCGGCTACCTCGACCAGGACGGCGACGGCTTCACGCCGCGCATGGGCGACTGCGACGACCTCGACGCGGCCGTCCACCCCGACGCCCAGGAGCTGTGCGACGAGGTCGACAACGACTGCAACGGCATGGTCGACGACGGCCTGGGCACCACCCAGGTCCAGGAGAGCGACTACGGCGCGGACGGCATCCCCGACTACTACAGCTACACCACCTACCGCAGCTCGGGGCAGCTCTGGTTCACCGAGCGCGACACCAACGCCGACGGCGCCATCGACGACTCCGAGGAGTACTTCTTCACCTACGACGGGGCCGGGCGGCTGGTCCTCACCGAGACCGACGACCAGATGGACGGCACCATCGACAAGACCAAGGCGTACTTCTACGACGCCGCCGGCCGCCTGGAGCGCACCGAGGAGGACGATGGGGTCGACGGCGTGCTCGACCGCATCGACACCTACCTGTACGACGCGAACGGCTACCGCGTCGCGTGGGAGATGGACACCGACGCCGACCTGCTGGTGGACACCCGCTACAACTACGTCTACGACGGGACCGGCCGCCTGGAGGAGCTGATCGTCGACCGGTACGACGACAACCTGCAGATCATCAGCACCACCATCTACGCCTACGAGTACGACGCGTCGGGCATGATCTCCACGGTCTTCATCGACCTGTCCGGCGACGGCACCTTCGACAACACCACCGAGTACGTGTACGACGCGCTGGGCCGCATGCGCCAGGCGCTCACCGACCTCGGCGCCGACGAGCTCATCGACTCGGTCACCACCTACGAGTACGACGCGGCGACCGGGGACCTCGAGAAGATCGAGATGGACACCGACAACGACGGGGACCTCGACACGCGCATCTCGCGGTGGGTGGAGTGCTCCGACGCGGAGTTCGCGCCGTAGCAGAGCCCCTACGACTCCATGTCCATCTCCCCCAGGGTGCCGTCGGCGCGCACCTCGAACGTCAGGACGTAGTCGGTCAGCTCCTCGCCGATGGACAGGTCGAGGTGCAGGCCGTCCGCGGGATCGCCCCACAGCGCCACGGGTTGCAGTCGCCGAAGAAGCTCGGCCGGCGTCGGGGGCGCGTCCAGGCCCCACGCCGACGCCCACGTGTCCGGCGCGATCTCCGCGAGGTGGTGCTCGGCGTACAGCAGGCCCACCTCGCCGGGGTCGTCGGCGAGCCGTCCGCGCGCCAGCGAGACCAGCTCCGGCACCCGGTCGGTCCACGCCTCGACGACGGCGGAGTCGTCGGTATGGATGTCGATCCTCATGCCCTCTCCTCGGCTCGGTGGTGTTCGGCCTCCCCGGCTGGCGAGACTACCGGCCCGGGCGGCGGAAGGCCGCGGTGTCCGCCCGGCTCGACGTGGTCTCCTCCACCGGCTCCAGCACGAGATCGGGCAGCTCGGCCTCCAGCTCCTCGCGCCGACCCAGGCGGAACTCCAGCGTCGAGTCGCCGATCTGGATCACGTCGCCCACCTGCAGGATGTGGCGCTCCACCAGGCGCCCGTTGACGTAGGTGCCGTTGGCCGACCCGCTGTCGCGGAGGATGCACGCCCCGTCGGTGCCGCGGACCAGCATGCAGTGGTGCCGGGAGATCTCGGGATCGCCGGCGAGCTGCAGGTCGTTGCCGCCGCCGCGCCCGACGCTGAACACGTCGTCGAGCACCGGGAGGACCACCTGCTGGCCGTCGGGGTCGTCGTACACCAGCAGGGGGACCATCGCCATCCGCTCCTCGCGGGTGAGCGGGATGGACGGCGTCTCCGACACGCCCTTGACCCGGAAGGTGAAGGTGCGGTCGTCGATGTCGAAGGTGTCGCCGTGTTGCAGGGGGAGCACCGGGGGAAGCTCCGACATGCCGGAACCGGTGCGGTCCTCCAGGGTGTAGCCGCCGTCGGTGCGGGCCAGGCGGTACACGAAGTCGCCGTCGGCGGGGACGACCGGGTCGTCGGGATCGCGGCCGAGGGCCAGGACCTCGCCCGAGAACGGGATGATCGTCTCCCGCTTGCCGCGCCGGTGGACGAGGACGGCGTGGGGGCCGCCGAGGGGCCAGTTCTCGGGGAGGTCCAGCAGCACGTCGTCGGTCTCGCCGGGGATCGGGGCGCCCGCGGCGAGGTGGTGGACCCGCAGGTTGTGGCCGTCCACGGCAATGCGCGTGCCGTCGGTCACCCGGCGCTCGGTGACGGGCTCCCCGTCGACCCGCACCGGCGCTTCGGCGAGCAGGTACCAGGTCTCCCCGGCGCGCACGAAGGCGCAGCGGCCGGCGGGGAGGTCGGCCAGGGGCAGGTC
>RFKJ01000230.1 GCA_003694325.1 Deltaproteobacteria bacterium | reverse complement strand
GGCGACCGCCCCGCCCACCACCGCCGTTCCGGGAACGGCCGCCGCGGCTGCGGCCTCCGACCCGACCACCCCGGGCCGGTCGCGCGGGGCGAGCCGAGGGGATGGCGTCGGCGGCGTGCCAGGCGTGGTCCTCGTCCACCTCGATGGGCGTGCCGATGAGCCGCTCGATGTCTCGGAGGCAGGCGCCCTCGCTGTGGTCGCAGAAGGCGATCGCCCGCCCGGCGCGCCCGGCACGTCCCGTCCGACCGATGCGGTGGACGTAGCTCTCGGCTTCGTTGGGCAGGTCGTAGTTGAAGACGTGGGAGATCCCATCGACGTCGATGCCCCGGCTGGCCACGTCGGTGGCCACCAGGATGGACAGCCGCCCCTCCCGGAACGCGTCGAGGGCCCGCGTCCGCGCACCCTGGGACTTGTTGCCGTGGATGGCCATGGCCTCGATCCCGGCCCGGTCGAGCTGCTGGACCAGTCGGTTGGCCCCGTGCTTGGTGCGGGTGAAGACGATGGCCCGGTCGACGCCGCCGTTCTCGATGATGTCGACGAGCAGGCGTCGCTTGTCGGCCCGCTCGACGAACATCACGGTCTGGTCGATCTTGTCGACCGTCGTGGCCTGGGGCGTGACCTCGACGTGGACCGGATCGACCAGGAAGTCGGCGGACAGGTCGACGATGGCCCGCGGCATGGTGGCCGAGAACAGCAGGTTCTGGCGCCGCGCCGGCAGCAGGCGGAGGATCCGCCGGACATCGTGGATGAACCCCATGTCCAGCATCCGGTCGGCTTCGTCGAGGACGAAGAACTCGACCTGCGACAGGTCGACGAAGCCCTGGCCGTGCAGGTCGAGCAGGCGACCGGGGCAGGCCACCAGGATGTCGCGCCCCTGGTTGAGCGCCCGCACCTGCGGGTTCTGGCCGACGCCCCCGAAGATCACGTGGTGGCGGAGGTCGGTGTTGCGCCCGTAGCGGTCGAAGCTGTCGCCGATCTGGGCGGCCAGTTCCCGGGTGGGGGTCAGGACCAGCGCCCGGATCGGGCGCCGGCGGCGGCCCGCGTGGGGACGCCGGGAGAGGAGCTGCAGGACCGGCAGGGCGAAGGCCGCGGTCTTGCCGGTGCCGGTCTGGGCGCAGCCGAGCAGGTCGCGCCCCTGGAGCAGCGGCGGGATCGCCTGCTGCTGGATGGGGGTGGGCGTGAGGTAGCCGCAGGCGCGCAGGGCGTCGCAGAGGGGCTCGGCCAGGCCGAGCGAGTCGAAGGTCATCAAGACGATGGATCCATGGATCGGGATTGCGGCCGCCGCATGCGCCTGGGGCTTCTCGGGGAAGCTCGGCGCGGTCATCGCAGCACGACAGGCGGGGCGACCGCGCGGCCACCGGGTGTGACCGCTCGCCGGACCCATAGCCCGGTGCGTCGAATCGGCAACCGACCGGCGTCAGGGAACGCCGGCCGGCCACCCGCCCTTCCGCGGGTCGCTGGCCGCCAGCAGCTCGCCGTCGACGTCCCGGGTCACCACCTGCACCGCGCTGAAGAAGGGCATCGGCTTCACCCGGTGCCCGCGGGCCCGGAGCCCCTCGATCACGTCGACCGGCACGCCGTCGTCGACGAACAGCAGCTTCGGCTGCCACTGGTGGTGCATCCGGGGGCGGGCCACGGCCTCCGCCGGGTCGAGGCCGAAGTCGACGATGCCGAGGATCACCTGCAGCGTAGAGCTGATGATGAACGGTCCCCCGCTGGCCCCGATGACCACCCGGCGGCCGTCGGGGTGCTCCATGATCGTCGGCGTCATGCTGGACAGCGGCCGGGAGCCCGGCGCGACGGCGTTGGCCTCGCTGCCGACCAGGCCGTAGGCGTTGGGCACCCCGGGCCGGGCGACGAAGTCGTCCATCTCGTCGTTGAGCACGATGCCGCTGCGCGGGGCCACCACCTCGGCCCCGAACGCGGTGTTGATCGTGGTGGTGAGGGCCACGGACAGCCCGCGATCGTCCACCACGCTGATGTGCTGGGTGCCCGCGTCGTGCCCGGGGTCCACCGGCAGCCCGTAGGACTCGGCGGGCAGGGTGGTGGCCATGTCGATGGCCGCCCGGACGGCGGCGAAGCGCTCCTCGGAGAGCATCGCATCGAGGGGGACCTCGACCCGGTCGGGGTCGCCCATGAAGTGGGCCCGGTCGGCGTAGGCGTGCTGCATGGCCTCGGCCAGCAGGTGCCACTCCGCCGAGCTGCCCTCCCCCAGCGCCGCCAGGTCGTAGGCCTCCAGCACGCCGAGCACCTGCAGCAGCACCGCCCCCCCCGACGACGGCGGAGGCATCGTGGTGATCGTCCAGCCCCGGTAGCGGCCGACCAGGGGCGGCCGGTCGCGGACCTCGTACTCCACGAGGTCTTCGAGGGTGAGAACGCCGCCGGCATCCCGGGCGGCCGCGACCATGTCCTCGGCCACCCAGCCGCTGCGCAGCACCTCGCCCCGGGTCCGGGCGAAGGCACGCAGGGCCCGGGCCAGGGCGGGGCGGCGGACCACCTCCCCCGGGATCGGCAGGGCCCGGCCCGACCGAAGGGGCCCGAACAGCGCCGCGGCGAGTCGGGGGCCGGCCTCCCCCCTCCCCTCCAGGCTGGCGGCAAGGTGCTCCCCGACGGGGAATCCCCGGGCGGCCAGGCGAATGGCCGGCCGGGCCACCCGGGTCAACGGCAGGCGCCCGTACCGGCCATGCAGCGTCGCCAGCCCGATGCCCTCGGCGGGCACCGCCACCGCCAGCCCGCCGGTCCGGCTGGCGTCGGGGATCCCGGCGGCCTCGGCCCGCACGAACAGGTCCCGGTCCGCCGCCCTCGGTGCCACCTCTCGGAAGTCGAGCACCACCGGCCCGCGGTCGGGCCCATCGATGACCGCGAACCCCCCTCCGCCCAGGCCGCTGCCCGCCGGCTGCACCACCCCGCAGGCCAGGGCCGCCGCCACCGCCCCATCGACGGCGTTGCCGCCGGCGGCGAGCACCGAGGCGGCG
>RFKJ01000229.1 GCA_003694325.1 Deltaproteobacteria bacterium | reverse complement strand
GTGGGGGCCTCCTGGTGCTGGGGATGGCCGGGAGGGGGCTGCTGCGCCTGCTCGTCGCCGGGCCGAGTCGGGCGCGGCGGCCCCGCGGTCGGGTCGACCGGCTGCACGCCCGCGCCTGGCGCCTGGTGCAGCGACGGGGATGGGTACCCCCCGCCGCCCTGCCTCCGGTGGCCGCCGCCGAGTGGGTGGTGGCTCGGGCCGGCGACGCCGCCGAGCCGTTGCGCACCCTGGCCTGGTTGCGGTACCGGGTGCGCTATGGGGGCGCCGATGACGAGGACCTTGCCGGGCAGGCCCGGGCGGCGCTCGACGCCCTGCGGGCCGCCGGGCTGCCCCGTCACCGACCCCTGCCGGAGCCGCGGGGAACGATTAGTGGGCGCGACCACGGAGGTCCCGATGGAAGTCGATGATCCGACCACCGCCCTGCTGGACGGGGCGACCGAGCTGACCCTGCACGACGCGCTGGCGCGGGCGGCGGCCCGCCAGCCCGACGCCCCCGCGCTGCTGTCGGACGAACGGCAGCTCACCTGGGCCGAACTCGACGCCGAGGTCAACCGGGTGGCCAACCTGATGCGGGCGGTGGGCTTCGCTCCCGGCGACGTGGTCGGATTCATGATCAACAAGCGCCCCGAAGTCGTCATCGGCTTCCTGGCCTGTTGCCGGATGGGGGCGGTGTTCGCGCCGGTCAACTACAAGCTCAACCTCGACCGGGTCCGCGACCAGTTCCAGACCGCCGGGATCGCCGGGGTGTTCACCGAGAAGGCGCGCGACCGCCTGCTGGAGGGGCTGCTGCCCCTGCTGCCCAACCCCCGCCTGATCGTCTACGTCGACGGCCCGGGCCGCCTGGGCGAATCGCACTACGGGATGGCCGACGACCAGCCTTCGACCTTCGACCCGGGGGACTTCGAGGCGACCCCGGACACCATCTGCTACCTCAACTACACCAGCGGCTCGACGGGGCGCCCCAAGGGGGCCCAGACCACCCACCGGAACATCCAGCACAACGCCGTCGACACCATCGCCGGGCTGGGCTTCCGGGCCGACGATGTCTTCCTGGGCATGTTCAGCGTCTTCGCCCACCCCCACGAGCTGTTCCACCGTTCGCTGCTGCTGGGAAGCCCCTTCGTCATCCTCGACAGCATGAACCCCCGGGTGATCGCCGAAGCCGTCGAGCGGTTCGGGGTGACCTGGATGATGGCGGTGCCCAGCTTCTACGAGATGATGCTGGACTGGGTGCGCCCCCGGGATGGCTCGGGCTCCCAGCCCGGCCACCTCGCCGACGTCTCGTCGCTGCGCATCCTGGAGAGCGGCGGCGCCTACGTGGGTGCCGAGACCCTCACCCGGATGGAGGAGGCCTTCGGCTGCACCTTCCTGCCGGTGTGGGGGTGCACCGAGGCCACCGGCGTGGGGCTGGCCAACGGTCCGGATCCCGCGGCCCGCAAGCTGGGGGCGACCGGGCGCCCCATCCCCGGGTACGAGTTCCGGGTGGTCGACGACAAGGGGCGCGACCTGCCGCCCGGGGAGGTCGGCGAGCTGCTCATGCGCGGGCCGGCGGTGACCACCCGCGGCTACATCAACCAGCCCGAGGAGACGGTGGCCGCCTTCGTCGACGGCTGGTACCACACCCAGGATCTGTGCACGATGGACGAGGACGGGTTCGTCCGCTTCGTCAGCCGCAAGTCGGAGATGCTCAAGATCGGCGGCATCCGGGTGTACCCCCTGGAGATCGAGGCGGTCATCAAGGAACACCCGGACGTCGTCGACGTCGTGGTGGTCCGGGCCGAGGAGCGCGTCCGCGGCGAGGTGGCCCGGGCCATCGTCAGCACCGTCCCGGGCAGCGGCCTGACCGTGCGCGGGTTGCAGAGCTACTGCCGGGGGCGGCTGGCCGTCTACAAGGTGCCCCGGATCGTGGAGTTCTGGCAGGAGGTCCCCAAGCTCCCCAACGGCAAGATCGACAAGCAGGCCGTGCTGCGCACCCCCCCCGATCCGACGCGCGACGAGCGGGAGGGCTGATGTCGACCGAGCACCAGGCGGGATCGGCCCCCGGGGCGCCTCCCGGCGCGCCGCCTCCCGGGCGCCGCCCGATCATCCCTCCCCGCTACAACCCGGTCACCCTCATCAAGGACCTGGGGGGACTGGGCCTGTACTACCCGGGCCAGAAGCTGGTCAGCCGGTCGCCGCGTCGGCTGCTGCACCCGGTCAGCGCCCTCGGGGGAGACTTCGTCCGCTACCTCGCGGCCAACGGTCGGGAGATGCGCGAGGAACTGCGGCTGCTGTTCCGACATCGGCCCCTGCCGCGATCCGAGGACGAGATCATCCGCGACACCTACCGGGAGGCGATGTTCAACGAGATCGAGGTGCTGCGCTACCCCGACCTCGATCCCACGACCATCGACCAGACCTGCGTCATCGAGGGGCGGGAGCACCTCGACGCGGCGCTGGAGCGGGGACGGGGCGCCATCGTGCTGATCGGCCACTTCGGCGCCAACCAGATGATCATGCCGGCGCTCGGCCACAAGGGCTACCCGATGAACCAGCTCTCGGCCCCGCCGCCGGTGTGGGCCGACATCCTGCGGGAGACGCGGACGACGCCGCTGTGGGAGCGGGTGCTCGCCCGCCGCTGGGAGCTGGAGAAGCGACTGCCGGTCCAGCACATCAACGTGTTCAAGTTCCTGCGGCCGGCCTTCGACTGCCTGCGCGACAACCAGGTCCTGGGGCTGGCCTTCGACGGGGGCGGCGGCCAGAAGTGGACGAAGGTGAAGCTGGTGGAACGCGACGCCTACGTCAGCATCCAGCCCATCCAGCTCTGGAAGAAGACCGGCACCACCCTGCTGCCCACGGTGGTGATCCGCCCCCCCGGAGAGCGGCTGCACCGGGTCATCATCGAGGAGCCGCTGCCGTGGCAGGCGGTCCGGGGAGACCGGGACGAGGAGATCCGCGTCAACATGCAGGCGTTCGTCGACCGGTTCAGCGCCTGGGTGGCCCGGTACCCCGACCACTACCTCCAGTTCCTGCTGCACCGGCGACGGGTGCGGGCCACCGACGTCCGGCCCTTCTTCGACGACTACCCGCCGCTGCCCGACCAGATGAGCGCCGAGCAGGCGGTGGAGCACCTCAGGCGGGCGGGGGACCGGACCTGAGCGCCTGAGCAGGAATCCCCTCCGGGCACGCTTCTCTCCGTCCCCTCCGGGTTGGTGTGGGCGGTGTGTTCAAGGTCGGGAGCCG
>RFKJ01000228.1 GCA_003694325.1 Deltaproteobacteria bacterium | reverse complement strand
GTTGTTGTGGGTGAGCGCCATCGGTCTCGTCGTCTTCCTGGCGGCGGGGGTGGGCATCGCCATCCTCCTGCAGGGCGGAGAGGATCCGCTGGCCGACAAGAGCGGACGCTGGCTGTACCTCAGCCTGCGGGACGCCTCCGACGCCCCCACCCCCGGTGGGCTCCTCGACGATCCCAACGACCTGCCGCCGCTGACCACCGAGCTGACCCGGCTGATCCGCGACGCCGCCGAGGACGACGACATCCCCGGCATGGTGTTGGCGATGGAGGGCAGCAGCGTGGGCTGGGCCCAGGTCCAGGAGGTGCGGGACGCGCTCCTCGACTTCCGGGCGTCGGGCAAGCCCTGCATCTCCTGGGGCGAGGCCTACGGCAATCGCGAGTACTACCTCGCCAGCGCCTGCGGCGAGATCCAGGTGGCGCCGGCGGGCATGGTGCTCCCCAACGGACTTGCCCTCACCCAGACCTACTACGCCGAGGCCTTCGAGAAGCTGGACATCCACCCCAACTTCGAGCACGTCGGCAACTTCAAGAGCGCCGTCGAGCCCTACGAGCGGACCGGCCCCAGCGAGTTCGCCAGCGAAGCCACCTCGATGCTGCTGGACAGCATCTACAACCAGCTCGTCGACGGCATCGCCGAAGGTCGGGGCGTCAGCCGGGAACAGGCCCGGGCCTGGATCGAGGACCCGCCGATGACCGCCGAGGAAGCCCTCGACCGCGGCATGGTCGATCGGCTCAGCTTCCGCGACGAGCTGCGGGACCAGGTGGAGCTGGGCGACGAGCAGGCGGCCACCGCCGCCGACGGCGCCGAGCCGAAGCGCCACGAGCTGCGGCACTACCGGGACTACCTCAAGGACCGCCGGCGGGCGTGGCGGCACGCCGATGACGAAGTCCAGGTCGCGGTCATCTACGCCGAGGGCCAGATCATCTCCGGCGACAGCGGCACCGACCTGTTCGGCAGCCACAGCATCGGCGACCGGACCCTGCGCAAGCAGCTCGAACGGGTCCGGGAGGACGATGACATCGATGCCGTCGTGCTGCGGGTCAACTCCCCCGGCGGCTCGGGGCAGGCCAGCGACGCCATCTGGCGGGAGGTCGTGCGGACCCGGGACGCCAAGCCCTTCGTGGTCAGCATGGCCGACTATGCGGCCAGCGGCGGCTACTACATCTCCATGGCCAGCGACTGGATCGTGGCCGAGCCGGGCACGCTCACCGGCAGCATCGGGGTGTTCGGCGGCAAGCTGAACTTCTCGGGGGCGCTGGGCAAGCTCGGCCTGTCCCAGTACACCTGGAAGCGCGGGGACCGGGCCACCCTGCTGAGCGCCTCCCACGACTTCGACGAGGCCGATCGGGCGCTGTTCCGCCGCTACCTCGAGAGCTTCTACCACACCTTCGTCAGCAAGGCGGCCGAGGGACGGCACATGTCCTACGACGAGCTCCACGCCGTCGCCCAGGGACGGGTGTGGACCGGGGAGCAGGCGCTGGAGCGGGGCCTGGTCGACGAGCTGGGGGGCCTGGAGGAGGCGATCGACAAGGCCGTCGAGCTGTTGGAGCTGCCCGCCGCGCCTGCCGCGGTGAAGGTGGTGCGGCTGCCCGAGCGCAAGACCTTCCTGGAGCAGCTCATGGAGGAGCTCCAGGGCGGCAAGGACCGGGACATCGAGAGTACAGCTCGCCAGGATGCCGCGGTCCGGGTCCTGCTCGACGCGACCCTGCCCGACGCCCGTCCGGCCCTGTCCACCGCCCTCCGGCTGCGGGAGCTGGGCGAGCGCGGCGACGTCGCGGCCATGCTGCCCGGGAGCATCGAGATCCGCTGAACCGGCGACCGCTCCCCGGAACCCCGGCCCGGAGGCTGGAGGAGACGAGCGCGGGCAGGCGGGGGCGAGCGGCCTCGCGCCTGCGGCGGGTCAGTTCACCTCGACCGGGTAGAACCGGAACTTGGCGGCGATGAGCGTGGACAGGGCCGTGTTGATGTCGGTCATGTCCTCGGGCGCCGAGTTTCGCGTCCCGGCCACGCCGATGGCGTAGACGCCGGGCTGCTCGAAGGCCGCCCCGGGGATCTCGACCTGGAGCAGGTCGCCGCCGTCGCCGTAGGCGAAGTCGTACAGCTCGGTGACCGTCTCGGGCTGGTTGCTGAAGGTGATGCCCCCGTCGAGGTCCAGGACGACCACCAGGGCCCCGTCGTAGTCCTGGTCCGACAGGTCGATGCTCATGGGCTGGCCGGCGCCGTGGGTGCTGGCGATGGAGGCGTCGGGGGCCTGCGGCGCGCCGACCGACAGCGAGTGGACCCCGTCGTCGTCCTCGGCCTTGATGGTGACGTCTTCGGCATCGTAGGACAGGCCGTCGCTTCCCTTGCCGGTGTAGGTGCCGTCCCCCTGGTCCTGGAGCGGGAAGCCCCCGCCGTTGCTGGCGCTGATCAGGGTGACGGTGGCCCCGGAGACGAGGTTGTCCTCGAGGTTGGACAGGCTGTCGGCGCGGGCGAGGAAGACCTTGGCCGATGCGCCCTCGCCAAACGGGGTCTGGTCCAGGTCGATCAGCTCGGAGTCGGGGGGTTCGACTCCCAGGTCCAGGCCGATGATGACGGTGGGGTTGGTGACGCTGTCGACGGTGTCCTTGATCTTGTCGACCTGGTCGCAGGCCCCCAGGGCCAGCGCCAGCATCGGCAGCAGCAGGCGGTGCATCTCTCCTCCTTGCGGCTGTGAGGGAGCCGTACCGGGATGGTATCGCGTCAACGCGCCACTGCCGCCCGGGCGTCCCCCCCGACGCGCCGGTCCCCCGCACTCCGACACCGCCCGCGTAGCCCGGGCCCGGCGAGCCCCGTCCCATCGATGGCCGCAAAAACGGTGACGGTTCGCCACAACCTCGGTTCCAGGCGGGGAGCGGTGGTATGGTATCCGAACCACCCAATGCGGGAGGTCCGATGTCGAGCCAGGGACGGACCCGCCCACCCGCGCCCCGGGCGCCGCAGGAACCCGCGGCTGTCGAGCCCACCCCGCGGAGCCCGGGCCGGTCGAACATGGCGATGCAGGAACGGTTGCGCCCCTCGGGCGACAACAACCCCTGGATCCCCGACATCATCGAGGACTGGCTGTGGGGTCCGGAGGAGACCCCGCGGGGCCCCGACACCACGCCGGCTCCCGCGCCCGGCGTCACACCTCCCACCCCGTCCCCACCGGACGCCACGAGCTGGTGGGATGCCTACCGGGCCGAGTCCTCCAAGGCGCGCCGGCAGCAACTCGTGTTCGCCGAGTGTGACGCCGGGCGGATGCAGGGGCGGATCTCGGCGCTCACCCGGGACCAGCGCCATGGCGCCTACCGTGACGCCGTGCAGGAGGCCCTCGATTTCCTCCAGCTCCACGCGACGCTGCGGGCCAGCGGCACCGACGAGGCCGCAATGGCGCAGCGGCAGGCCGAGTACATGACCGAGGAGGAGCGCCGCCTCGCCCAGCAGCAGGGCGCGGGTCCGACGCCGACCCCCCAGCAGATCGAACAGGCACGCGCCGAGCGCAACCAGCAGGACTACGTGGTCGAGCCCGAGCAGTCCCGGCTGCGCTGGCCCCGGCTGTCGCCGGCCGAGCAGCAGCGGTGGAACGCCCGTGGCGCCGCGGCCCGCCGCGTTCTCGCCGCCCACATCAACCGCCGGTACCCGCAGTACCCGGTCACCGAGTCCCAGATCATCATCGACTTCGCCGAGGTCGAGCGCCTCGGGGCGGTGGCGTTCAACGACGGGCAGAACCACTGCACCATCGGGTTCGACGTGGTCGAGGCGGTGGAATTGAACCCGGAATTCGCCGTCAGCACCGTGGTTCACGAGCTGTTTGGCCACAACGAGTTCGATCGGGGATTCTCGGTCTCCGAGCGCCTGTTCGTCGAGGCGGTGGCCCGTCAGCGGGGCGTCCGCGTCGAAGACGTGCAACTCACCGACGACGAGTGGTCGCGGTTCAACTACTTCGAGAGCGAGATCGCGTCGCTGGTGTGGGAGTTCGACCTGTACATCGCCCGCGACGACCAGGGGCACGTCAACCCGCTCGGCTCGCCCCAGGCGCTGATGGTGAGCCTGATGCGCAACCTCCAGTCCCAGTGGGCACCGGACCTGGTGCGGCCCCTGCTGTCCGGCCTGTACACGAGGTTCCGGGCCGATCCCGACGTGAGTGACGCCGCCGCGCGGTTCTTCGCCGACAACGCCCGCCAGCACCTGGGGATCACGTTGTGATCCGCGCCGGGCTGCTCGCCGCGGTCGCCTGCTCCACGCCCCCGAAGCCGGACCTGCCGGAGCCCGCCGCCGTGCACCGGTCGAGCAGCGGAGGGCCCCTCGCTCCCCTGCAACCCCTCCCCGCCCAGGAGGCCCCCGCGATGGACC
>RFKJ01000227.1 GCA_003694325.1 Deltaproteobacteria bacterium | reverse complement strand
AGCGACCGCGGCCTCCAGCCCGGGATCGCCTTCGTGGGGCTGCTCGTCGGCGTTGGCGGGCCCCAGTCGATTGATGGCCTCGATCACCCGCTTCTTTCGCTCGCCGTAGGGCAGCGCGGCCAGTGCCTCGGGGTGCAGCGGGCCTCCGATCCACACGTCCTGCGACCCGAGTCCGACGGGAAACTCGATGCGGGCATCGAGGGGCTCGGCCGGCAATCCCCCGGTGAACCGCACCGGGACGATCGGGGTCCCCGTCTCGAGGGCCATGTCGATGAACGCTCCGCTCATCTTCTGGACCGGCCGGCGGCAGCTCAGGCTGCGAGTGCCCTCCACGTGGACCATGACCGACTGGCCGGGCGCGGTCCGGCCTCCCTTGCCCTGCATCGGGGTGACGAGCCCCCGGGCCAGCTCCTGGATGATGGCGACGAGCGAGGCCCGGTCCTGCCGCTGGAAGTAGGTGATCACGTGGGGATCGACGACGCCCGGCCACGAGAAGCAGTGGCGGATGAGGCCCCCCAGCCAGGAATGCCGGTGCTCGGCCTTGGCGACGGTGACGGTGGGGATCTCGGTCAGCCCGCCCGACAGAATGCTGAACAGGAGACTCTCCACCCCGACCTGGTGGTTGGCGAGGTACAGCAGCGGGCGGCCACGGACCGACTGCCAGCCGTCCGGGTCGACGAGGACCACCCGCCGGATGAAGCGCCGCATCAGCCCGTAGTAGAGATCCTCCGCCGGCCACCGGTCCCCCATGGAGAACCACTCCGCCCAGAAGTCCTCGACGGGCGAGAGGTCGAGTCGCTCGACGCCGCCCCCCCGGACGACGACCTCTCCGTCGCGCTCGGAGACGTCGACTTCGATGACGTTGAGCGGAAGAGCCTGGTCGACGACGGCCGGGTGGACTCCGACGATGTGGGCGATGTGCTCGCGGCGGGCGATCTCGGTGGGGTCCCGCGTGCCGTAGAGGGTCGCGACGGTGCCGGGCAGCCAGTCGGTGGCGTCGACCTCCCGGGCCGTCAGGTGCGTCGACCCGTCGGATCCGACCCGCGAGAGGCGCAGGCCGGCGACGAAGCGCCGATCCCGCAGGAAGGCGACCCGGTCGGGGGGGGCGGCTCGCCCCAGGGGACCCTTCGGGAAGCAGGCCTCGGCCAGGCGCAGGCGGGCCCACACGCCGTCTGCGGTGGACAGCTCGATGTCGAACACCGGCAGTTCGGGAGCCCCCAGGTCTCCGTCCGGCCGCACGTCGCAGCGGACCTGGGCCTGCAGGTCGGGGGTCGGGCCGTAGAAGTCGGCGGACAGCAGCACCGCCGGGTAGGCGACGAGCCCCTCCGGCAGGCCGGGGATCCACCGGTGCAGGGAGTCATGGGGGATGGGGTGGGTGGCGCCGTCGAGGAGCGCCGGGTGCAGGACGCTGCGCGGGTGGGCACCCGCGGGCGCCTGCAGGACCGCCGATGCACCGCGGTCGGTCTGGACCAGGTCGCGCACCAGCCGGAAGGCCGGGCCGTGAAACAGGTGACCGGCGGCGTAGGGGTCCGCGGCGTGGGGGCCCGAGAATCCGCCGCGCGCCCGGGGGGCAGGGGGACGGCTGCCGTGGAGCACGACGCCGCTGGCCACTGTCTCCTCCCCCTCGGTGAGGACGACCGTCGACCGCCCGGGCTCCCGGTCGCGGACCCGGGCCCGCAGCCGCGTGGGACCCTCCACGGTCACCCAGCGCGCCAGCTTGACGTCCCGCAGGCCGGTGACGGTGCGCCCGGCGGCGGCGACGGGGCGGGCGAGCATGTCGGCCACGACCATCATCGGCAGGGCGGGAACCGTCCAGGTGGGGCGGTGGTCGGCAGTCCATCCGTCCACCGCGGGGTCGACGAGGATGTCCACCGCGGTGCCGGCGGGCACGGGGGTCGGGTCCGCCGACGACGGGGTCTCATCGGCCGGTGCCCGGTGCCTGGGGGTGGCGGCGAGCGGCCGGCGGGCGCGGGCCTCCTCCTCGGAACAGGTGGGGCGTTCGACCAGCCGCATCCCCATCCCCTCCACCTCGTAGATGCGCTTGCCGTCCACCCACAGCGATCCGTTGCCGATGACGTAGGGGCCGTGTTCGTCGACCCCCCGCTCGGTGATCTCCATGGTCGTCTGGATGACCTTGTTTCCGGGTACGACCTGTCCGCGGTACTTCCACTTCAGTTCGCGCCCCTGCATGAGCGGCTCGAACCGGGGGGCCGTCATGCCCTCGTCCATCCCCTGGTGCAGCATGAACCACTGCAGAAGCTGCAGCAGGGCCTCCAGCCCGAGGCTGCCCGGTTGGACCGGGTCCTGGAAGAAGTGGGCCTTGAAGAACCACTCGCCGGGGTCCACGTCCTTCTCTCCGCGGACCCGGCCCAGGCCGGCGGCGCCGCCCTCGGGCCAGAAACCGGTGATCCGGTCCAGCATGCAGAGCATGGGGGAGGCGAGACGGGCCGACCGGGCGAAGTACCGGTCGGGCCGGGTGCGCAGGTCGAGGGTGAAGTCGCTGGGATCGGTGAGGAAGGCGCGCTGCTCGGCGTCGGTGGGCAGCCCGACCTGGTTCTCCAGGGCCTCCTTCGGGAAGAACCCGAACACCGTGTGCATGGTGTAGACGGTGCGCTCGGTGCCGTCGGGATCGGTCAGGAGGCACCGGACATCGAAGCCCTCGATGATCATGCCGGCCGTCTTGCTGATCTGGACGATCCGCACGCAGGTCCGCAGGGTGCCGGCGTCGCGCAGCAGCTCGCCGTCCCAGGTCGCGACGCCGTCGAGGTTGCGGAAGGACAGGTCGCGCTCCTCGGTGAGGGCCGATCCCACGTAGGAAGCCAGCCAGCCGCAGGGCTGGAGCGCCGCCTCCAGGAACACGCAGAACGGCATGGTCTCGGCCCCGTTCTCGTGGAAGTACCAGGCCCCGGGATCGACATCGAACTCCAGCTCGACCTCGGCCCCCGGGACGAGGCGGCCTCCCACCTCGGTGACCGGACGGGGGCCGTCGATGCGGGTGACCCGGCTCATGAAGTGGTAGGGCGGTCCGGGCAGGCGGGCCACCCGGCGGTGGCCGTCGAACCGGGCGTACATCGGCCCGAAGGCGTCCGACGGCCGACCCCAGGCGCAGGCCAGCAGGCTGCGGTAGTCGAAGGCGAAGCCGTCGAGGCTGGCCACGGGGCGCGAGGCGTGGTCGGCCGGGGCGCCGGGGGGAACCGGGTCGTCCCACAGCTCGGGCATGCTGGTGATGGGCCAGTCGGGCACGAGCTGCAGCCCCACCCGCCGGGCATGGAAGGCCTTGAGGCCGTCGATGGTGCACAGGAGATCGGCGTAGAGGGTCGGCACCGGGCCGGCGACGAACTCCTCGACGAAGACTTCGTAGACCAGCTCCCGGTTGCCGGGGATGGCCTGTCCGCGGCAGCGCAGGTCGAACGGCTCCCCGATGACGGGCTGGAACCGCCACCCGTCCCGGTGGACGGTGACACCCATCGCCGCGAGGTAGAAGCTCATGGCCTGCAGGCAGCCCTCGAACATCAGCGTGCCGGGCATGCAGGGATCGTTCTTGAAGTGCCCGTCGTAGAACCAGTCATCGTCGGAGAGATGCTGGACGGCACGCAGGTAGCCCCGCCCCCAGGGCCCCCCCCGTGGGGCCAGCTCCGTCACCTCGTGCAGGAACAACATCCGCCCCCGCTGGATGGAAGGCGGGCGGTTGTGGGTCCGGGCGTACTCGAAGCCTGGGCCGAAGCAGTCGAAGGTGCGCCCCTCGGCAAAGGCCGCGATCCGCTCTCTCGAGAAGGCCGTGCGGCGGCAGGGGATCTCGGGCGGATCGAGGCGCGGGTCGGCGACGATCTCCTGTCCCTCCGGCGTCCACAGGATACCGGCGCTGTCGGCCAGCTCGGCGTCGGTGAAGAAACCGGCCTGTCCCTGTCGAACCGAGATGGCCGGCTGGCCGTCGATCTCACAGTCGTAGTGGAAGAAGAACAGTCGGACGGGACCGTGGCTGGCGTGGCCATCGACGTGGATGTCGTATCGCAGGGTCTCACCCGGCCGGGGCAGGTCCCGGTGGTAGGTGAGCTGGCAGCCGAGCAGGCGGTAGACCCGTTCCCCCTTGTTGAGCAGGTCGATGCCGAGGTAGCTGATGAGCATCAGGTCGGCCTGGCCGGCCTCGATCATGATGCCGGCCGGCATCCGCCCGTCGTGGAGGTACCAGGAATCCGTCCGGACGTCGGTCTCGGTCCAGATGGTCCCCGTGCCCATCGAGGCGGGCTCGGCGTCCAGGCCGACGACCCGGTCGGCCAGGAGCAGGGGCGGCTCGGGCATGCGACACACCCGTTCCCACCGGTCCTGCGGGCGGAACAGGGGGCCGAAGATCTCCGAGATGTTGCCGCTGGCGTGGATCAGCAGGCCATCCCGGTCCAGGGTGAGACCGGTGGGACGAGGCTTGGCCGCGGGATCGAGCGGGGCGGGTGGCACCCGGCCGTCGTGCTGCCGCGCCGTCGCGGGCAGGGGCGGGGCCGAGGCT